>JAYVFX010000148.1:0-2754 GCA_043772795.1 Deltaproteobacteria bacterium | reverse complement strand
CACGCTGCGCTGGTACATTGTCCAGGAACTGATCCGCCCAACTCTCCTCGCGCTCGGTGGCCTTACTGCCCTGGTTCTGACCAAGGATCTACTTGGGTTTTCTGATCTCGTAATCAATCGAGGTTTCGGCACCACGGCAGTTGCCACGATTGCATTTTACGAGATTGTCCCCCTGCTCTCCCGTACGCTGCCTTTTGCTCTCCTCATCGGTACGCTTGTGGGCCTTGGGCGCCTCAGGGCCGATTTGGAGGTCCTGTCGATGGAAGCAGCAGGGATCTCAGTCCGTCGGCTGGTGGACCCGGTACTCACCTGGGGTGCAATCACAACTGGGATGGGACTGCTACTGTCGCTCGTTGCTGCCCCGTGGGCAACGCGTTCGCTTGACACCGCGTTACAACGGATGGCGGAAGAGAACCCAGGGCTCTCTTTACGAGCCGGAACGGTGTACGACTTTAGCGGCGTGAAAATGCTCGCCCGCGAAGTTTCTGCGCATGGAGATCAACTGCGCGGTATTTTGCTCTGGCTTCCTGAACAAGGACAGACGCTGTTCGCTGAACGTGGCGAACTGGCGCCAATGACTCGGCCTGTCATTCAATTGACCCTGTATGAAGGCCTCATGCTTCCTGCTCCTCCACAACGAGGAGAAGAAACGCGCTTTGGCAGTTTCGTTCAAACCTTGCGCGAATCCCCGGCCCCAACCCGAAAGGAAGCAGATGTACTGACAGGCGAGCCCCTCGGACGGCTGTGGGTCCTGACCCGGCAAACTGGCGAGAAAGAGTCTTCAGGTTTCCTTGCACGCGTCGAGTGGCATCATCGATTCGCCTCCCCAGCGGCTGCGCTTGCGTTAGGGCTGTTAACCGTCCCACTCGGTTTGGCGGGGAAACGATTCTCTCGTGCGGCTGGCGGTGTGACCGGGCTTCTCGTGACGATTGTCTACTACGGCCTGATGCAATTTGGCAACGGGCTTTTACAGGGGCGAATCGTGCGTCCTGTAGTTGGCGCGTGGCTACCTAATCTCATTATTGCTGGATTTGCCGTTGTTCTGATCTGGCGGGTGCGTCAATGGACAACGTGGGGTCGCTCAGCAACGGAACGCGAAGACACAGAGGAACCAGCTCCGACCGCAACAACGTATCATCCCCGTGCCCGACGTTTTGTCTTGCCGCGCTATGTAACGCGTCAATATCTCACAATGCTCCTCCTCTCCTTTGGTATGCTATTCGTCGGCTACCTCCTCATCGACATTCTCGAACGACTGCAAATGTTTGCGCGCTATCATGCCGACGCCGGGACAATCCTGCGCTTTTATGCAGCACGGTCTCCCTTGCTAGCGTCTCGCATTATTCCAATGGCCTTTCTCCTTGCAACTGCACTTACGGTGAGCCTCCTGACGGTGTATCGCGAAATTATCGGTATGCGCGCCTGTGGAGTCTCGGTCCCTCGCGTACTCACTCCGATCCTGTGTATCGCTGGGGTCGCGATGTTGCCGTATTTCGTCCTCAACGAACGTGTGGTGCCACAAACCAACGCACGCGCTGACCAGATTAAGAGCGAAGAAATCAAAAGACGTGGGCCAGATGCGAGCCTGCGACGGCAGATGATCTGGTATCAAGACAGTACCCATCTGTATCAAGCTACCGAACTCGACCCCAAAATCGGCGAGGCGCAAGGACTCGTAGTTTATGAACTCAATGCAACTGGATTGCCAATCGGTCGTATTGATGCACAGGCCGCAAAGCATATCGGTAACGGCGTATGGGAATTAGTCGAGCCAGTCCACATTGGCATCTCTGCCCAAGGGCTCCAACAACTTCCGGCAGAGTCACGGGTGGTGCTGGGTGAAGCCCCAAGCACTACACCAGATAGCATGCACTTGAGCGCCAGAGAGCTGGCACATGCGATCAGAGATGCTGAAGCAAACGGCTATAGTGCAACAACCTACCGCGTTGACTTCAATGTCAAGCTCGCCGCGCCGTTCGCCTGTCTCCTGCTTCCTGCCGCAGCATTATTCTTTGCTGTGAGTGGTCCACCATTTCCCGGCCCGGCAGTAACAATTCTCACTTGTAGTGTTCTCGGTGTCGGCTCTATATTATTGACCGGAGTGTTTGCGTCGTTAGGGTATGGTGGGAAACTACCTCCTCCTCTTGCGGGATGGGGACCCGTGCTGTTGCTCGCGGGCTTGGCGGGTGCCTTGATGGTGCGTAGTCGAAAGTAGAATGGCAGAAGAGTAGCCAGTAGTCAGCATTCAGTAGTCAGTAGAAAAGAGGTTACAAAGGTCACGTGGTCCGAGTTAGCCGTTTCTCCGTTTCCCCTTTTTCCCCTTCCCTGAAGCCTCTAGCCTCCTTTCTACTGACTACTTGTTTCAGTACATCCTGATCGCGCAACCTATGACGGAGTTGAATGAGGCTTCTCGGCCCGCGGGACAGTGAACGTATCGATCCGGCGATCGACCAGCTCATCGGCACGATTCAAGAGTGCCTCGTTCTTGGTGAATTTTTCTACCATATAACTCAGGTCGCTGAGATCATGGAGCATCAACTTCACCGCCTGATCATGCAGCATTGGTTCTTTCACAACGTGTAGGAGTTCGACGACAACATCTTCAAGCTCAGAGCCTTCGATATCAAGCGAAATTTCAAACGAGCGCTCAACCGAGACGCCTTTCGTTGCTTCTCGACTGTACGCACCAAGCAAAGAACGCAGCCGCACCACCGTTGAGGGGTCAAACCACACCTTCGTCGTTTCGGCAATATC
>JAYVFX010000147.1:0-3169 GCA_043772795.1 Deltaproteobacteria bacterium | reverse complement strand
AAACAGCTCGATAAACTCGAACGCATCGAGCCGCCGCAAAGTATCCCCAAAGGAGTGCGGTTTCATTTTCCTCCTGCCCCTCGCGGTGGTCGCGTTGCGCTTGAGTTGCTCAATGTGAGTAAACAGTACGGCGCGTTGCAAGTGTTTCGTGATGTGAATCTCATCATCGAACGTGGAGAGCGGGTGGCGCTGGTTGGTGTTAACGGTGCCGGCAAATCAACCCTCAGCCGCATTCTTTCTGGTGTTGAAGATGCCACAACCGGAGAGCGGCGGTTGGGACATCAGGTGGTGCTCGATTACTACGCACAACAACAAGCGGACCGACTCAGTAGTGACAACACCGTATATGACGAGATCGCGAAGAATGCATCACTCGCAATGACGCCCGAACTGCGTACGTTATTGGGCGCCTTTCTCTTTTCCGGGGATGCGGTCAACAAAAAAGTATCAGTGCTCAGTGGTGGTGAAAAAAGTCGCTTAGCGTTAGCGAAGATGCTTCTACAACCGTCAAACTTCTTGATTCTCGACGAACCCACGAACCATCTCGACATGCGCACCAAAGATGTCCTGCGCCAGGCCTTGTTGCAGTTCAGCGGGACGTTCCTGATCGTTTCACACGATCGTTATTTTTTGACCGGCCTGGTTACCAAGGTTATAGAAATGCAACACGGTCAGCTCGTGGTTTACCCCGGAACCTTCGAGGAATTTCTCCATTGGAAAGAGAAAATGTCCGGGGTCCAGAGTCCAGAGTCCGCAGGCCAGCTGAAAAATTCGCAATCCGCAATCCGCAATCCGCAATCTACAATGCGTAATCCGCAATCCGCAATCCGCAATCCGCAATCTGAGGTGGCTGGAACGTTGGCTGCTATTCAAGACGCGAAACGCGGCAAACTTTCCTATGAGCAGCAGAAAGCCGCTCGCGCAGAGCAACAAAAGCGTGAACGACGACTGACAGAAATCGAAAAGAAAGTGGCAGCCCTTGAAGAGCGAAAGACCGCCCTCGAACAATTGATGGCAGATGGCACCACCTTCTCAAATCCGCAGCGAGCACGAGAACTCACACAAGAGTACGGAACACTCAAACAGACGTTAGAAGAGCAGTATGCCGTTTGGACGGAACTGGCAGAAGCAATGAACGCGTAACAGGGGCATGCTGCCGTAAACTCACACAGGAGAAGCGCAATGCGTGTAGGCTTAGGTATCCCGCCGATTGGACTGCCAATGGATTTCTGCACCGACATCGTCCAACAAGCAGAAGCACGAGGGTTTGACTATATCTCCGTCGGTGAAGCCTGGGGAGTCGAAACGTGCACGATGGTTGGTGCCCTGCTGGCACGTACGCAACGGATCCAGATCGGTACTGGCATTGTATCCATCTACCTCCGTCCGCCAACCTTGACGGCGATGCAAGCAATGACGCTCGACCTGATTGCTCCTGGACGTACATGCCTCGGCCTGGGGGTGAGTACACAAAACATTAATAGCTTTCACGGCATTCCCTGGGATTATCCAGTCTCGCGTACCCGTGAGTATGTCACCATTCTGCGACGTGTGCTTGCCGGTGAGCGTGTGACGTATGAGGGAAAGTTCTATCAGCCACGAGGTTTTCAGCTCAGTGTACCTCCCCCCTCAGGCCGAGTCCCAATCTACTTAGCGGCGGTGAACCCACAGATGCTACAACTTGCGGGTGAAGTCGCTGACGGTGTCCTCCTCGCCTGGTTGCCAGCACGGCAGGTCCCTCTCTCCATTGCCGAGATCGCCAAAGGTGCAGCTCGCGCAGGGCGGTCGCTGTCAGATATCGATATTGGTTGTTACATTCACACTGCGGTCACCGATAATCGAGAACAAACACTGAAACAACTCCGCCGCGTGTTAGTTGGGTATTGTCAAGCGAACACCTACATTCAGGGATTCCGCCACTTTGGTTACAGTGACATCCTTGATGAAGTCCATCACTACTGGAAAGCTGGCAATCGTGCGATGGCGGAAGCAGCTATTCCTGAGCAGATGGTTGAAGAACTGTATGTCCTCGGAACACCCGATGAGTGCCGCGCCCATGTTGAACGGTTCCGGCAAGCTGGCCTGCAACTGCCTGTTCTTGCGGCACCACCGACGAGTCGCATTACGAAAGAGGATTTCTCTCGTCTGATCGAAACGTTTGGCAAATGAAACACGTTGTGTTCTTCTTTGCTTTAGTTGCCCTCTGCTCTAGCTGTTATCAGCGGCAAGATCCGCTTGTCCGCGCCGCACAGGATTTACAGCGCATGGCGGACGACTTTGCTTCGCAGGAAGATGACAAAATCCAACGCTTTAATTCCTTACGTCTCAGGATGTCGGAAGGCGAAGTCCTCAAACAGCTTGGCGCTCCTGCCTCGCGGCAAGCTCTCTCGAGTGGCGTCGATGAAAACCGTGAACTGTGGACGTATCAAGGAGCAATGCACCCACTGGGAACGTTGACGTTTGTGAATAAACGGTTGGTAGAAATAAAAAGCGAGTAAGCGAGTGGCTTTCTTCTTATTTCTTCACGCGAATTTTCTTTTGCGTGTTCGCGGCAGCTCTGCGCTTCGTCTTGACAGAAGATGAGGCGAGAAGTTCGTCTTGCACAAGACGCTCAGCAGTAAGCCAATCGTCAAGATCAGACCCATGCTCACTTCCGCGCTGCAGATAAATTTCGTGCGCTTTATGAGCAATACGCTCATGCATATCACCATCACTGAGAGCGATATCGTTTGCTTTCACGAGTTTCAGTATGATCTCCTCCTCCCTTTTTCTAAAAAAGAAAATACCGTTGCGCAAGTGGTAAGATCAATGCCGGTTCGCAGGTCAGAATCTGCCCATCGGCTTTGACAACGTACGTTTCAGGGTCGACTTCAATCTCTGGAAGTGCGTGGTTGTGGAGGAGATCCTTCTTGCCAATTGTCCGACAATGTTCGACTGGTATCACCGACTTGGCAAGCCCAAGACGCTCAGCAATCCCGCGCTCAGACGCTGCACGTGAGACAAAACTGATGGAAAGTGCAGAGCGTGCACGACCGTAGGACCCGAACATCGGACGACCAAAGACAGGCTGCGGGTGGGCTGATGAAAATTGGCGATATTAGGACAGTTTTTCTGGTGCAGATGTGGCAGTTTTTGTTCCTCTATCCTGACCTTTCTACGCCACCAAAGC
>JAYVFX010000146.1:0-6737 GCA_043772795.1 Deltaproteobacteria bacterium | reverse complement strand
GCTTTGGTGGCGTAGAAAGGTCAGGATAGAGGAACAAAAACTGCCACATCTGCACCAGAAAAACTGTCCTAATATCGCCAATTTTCATCAGCCCACCCGGAGCCTCACCTGGAGATTGCTGTGGACTCTGACTATGCGCCACTTCTTTGTCCTCTCCGCCGTTCAAGGTTGACGATCGACCCATTCTTTCAGATACCCTTTGGACAACGTTTCCAAAAGGCCGGCGAGCGCGGCGTAGTTGACTGCCATCGGTTTCAGACTTTGCACTGTCGCGACTGCTGGCGGCACGGGTACACCTGGCCTCAGCGGCATCTGCGCCGCTTCACTCTCTGCGAGAGCTTTCTCGCTCTCCGGTTGTAGCAGGTAATCGATGAACTGGCGCGCGGTATCCGGGTGCGGACTCCCTGCAATCAGCATGAC
The DNA here is from genome assembly GCA_043772795.1 of Deltaproteobacteria bacterium. Classification (GTDB taxonomy): domain Bacteria; phylum Desulfobacterota; class Binatia; order Bin18; family Bin18; genus VGTJ01. The sequence continues at coordinate 6,317 of JAYVFX010000146.1, read as the reverse complement.
GCAGTTCGGGATGATCAGAGTTCCCATGCCGTCGGCGTCCGGATAGACAAGACTAACCGGCTTACCTTCAAGTCGGGCAACATTCACATCATCTGTGTCTGTAATTCCCACGGCAAACTCGCCTGCAGCGACTCGGCGACGCACTTCACCGTTTGACGACAACATCTTGCCCCCATTTGCGGTAAAGCCTGCAAAAAAAGCTTGCGCCTTCTCTTCACCCAGGACGGCAAACAGCGCCGCGGCATGCATGGAGGTGGTGCCGAAGAGTGGATTAGCGATGCACGCCCGATTCTTGAAACGAGGGGCAAGTAAATCCATGACCGACTGTGGTTCCTGGCCCGCAGGCACGAGATTGCGGTTGTAGATCAGTACGCGTGCCCGCGCAGAGAAGCCCGTCCAATGTCCGTCAGGATCGGAGAATTGTTCGGGCAGCCCTTCAGCGTATGGTGACCGGTAAGGCGCGGATACGCCTTTCGCTTTGAGAATAGCAGCGCGGACGGGATCACCGCTCCAGAAGACATCGGCTTGCGGTCGTTGCTTTTCCGCGATGAGGCGGTTCAGTAATCCGGTGCTCTTGGTCTCCTCGGTATCGGGCACAAGCTGAACGGTGACGCCTGTCTGCTGCTCAAAGCGTTGCGTAATCGGTCGGGCAAAGACCTCATCCACCGAGGTATAGACAACAACACTATTGGTTACTTTGCGGTTACAGGCGAGAAGACTGAGGAGAGAGACAAGGAAGAGACTTCCAAGAACAATCCCTTTCACGGCTGTTTTCCTCCCGTCGCGGCGTTGCTCCCTGTCGCACCGGGCAGGAAGAATTTCACAGTCAGTCCGACCGTAAATTGCCAGTCCGGTGCTCCTGAACTGAGACTTTTTCGTATCCCCCCGTCGAGGGAAACCGATGACCACGGCTGCCAAATACCTCCAAACAGGCCAGAGTTGTCAGCAATAGCCTTTCTGACACTTTCTCCATTGACTTCACCAACAAGCCGGAAGCGTGCAGTTACCGGCCATTCGATAATGACCCCCCAAAGGGCGAAAGGGTCTGTCTGATGACGATCAATCCCGCCGCCAGCGTTGAGGTGATAGGTGAGGCAAGCAAACCTGCCGCTGACGATACCCAACCCTTCAAAGCCGACACCTCTTTGGCCCTGCACTGTCGATGGCAGTAGCGGCCCAGCTTCGACCGCAATACTGACCTCCTTCTCATTTTGGAGCACTCCATCTTTGAGAACACCCTTGAGGAACAGTCCTGGGTCGGCGAGATGAACCTCTGCTTCCGGGGACTTCTCCACTACGAACTCCCCCACCACTTCCCAAGCGGGAAAGAGGCCGTAGTTGAGCACTATCTGTGGTGTGATATAGGTATTCTTCTGCTTCTCTCGCTCCAGATTGAAGTACCCGAGTTCGATTTCCACCTCACTGGGGTCCACGACAGCTGCATCAGTCGAGATAAAGGGGCGATACCCTAACGCCAGCGTCGGTCGTGCGAGCAGAACGAGCACCGGCAGGATGAACATAAAGGCCGTGACATCAGGCTGACGGCTGGAACTCTTCATGCTGGCTTACTGGGACTCACTCGTCGTGATTGTCAAATCATCGAAAAAGGTGATGCTATCGGCTTTTGTCCAGAGCCCTACCTTGCCCGCCTCTGTAAAAGTGTGGTCTTCCACCACAAACAGACTTTCGCCGTTGAGAGAAACCTCAAAGCGGTTCCCTTTGGCGGCAATGCGCAGCTCACTCCACTGCCCGTTTGGCACCTTTGCTTTCTTCCCATAGGCAAACAGCCCAGCCCCAATGGGCTTCAGATCCGTGCGCCTCCCTTTTTCAACCTTGTAGAGCACGACATTCCCTTCCAAGGCATTGGCACGCACAATGTAGTAATTGTCTTTATTCTTATAGCGCCATACGATTCCCGCCGCCTGATCCACCTTTCCCGAGACAGCCTTGAACTTGACCGAGACCTCCACATCTTTGGCCGTAAAGTTATCGTACACGCAGAGGGGGAAGCGAAAGTCCGTTGTGTCACTACTGGTTTGCGCCAGCACCTTTCCGCCGCTAGGGGCCGAGGGTTCCTCTTTGACCACCCACGTGACCGGCCCACCCCTGCCGGTCAGAGCCGTCGAGAAGTCAGCAGGCACTTTGCTGACTTCAGCAGTGTCGAAATCAAGCACGGTTTGCGCCGCGGCACTCACCCCAGCAAACGCCAGGAGAGTACATAGGACTGTGAGGACAATCGTCAGTGTTGTCTTCATAATGCCTCGTTAGGTTGCGATGTTTTCCGTGCGCTGTTGCTGCAGCGCCGCGTAAAGACTGTCGTAGAGAAACGCGCCCCTCTCGAGTGCCTCATAGTCGTCCCGTGCAACGAGCGGAAAACCGTGGGAAATGGCGCGCACCCCGGCGGACTCCGGCGTAAGAGCAATCTCGTCCGAGAAGTCCGCCCCGCGTACAATACGGGCAATCTCCCGCAGCACCGCGTCTTCGGGACAATACTCCTCCACCAGGGCTTCGAATGAACACCGGCCTTTCTCGTCTTTGTGGGGATAAGTTGCCCCTGGGGCATCAAATCCCTTGGCGCCGTCGTGACGTTGCACCTCGGCAACCTCATCTGGTTCGACAAAGAGAAAGACGGCCTGTGGATCGATAAAGCGGCGGATCAACCACGCTGTTGCTAACCGATTCACCCGAATCGACCGGCGCGTTACCCATTTCATGGGACCCTCCTATTTTTTGATCGCTTCACCCGTTCGGAGGTCGATGGTCAGAGGGACACTCTTGTGGTCTGGTGTCGCGACAAGCACGTCACAGACCGGCTTGCCGTCTCGAATCGCGGGAATCACCGAATACACTGTGCCTGGTTGGTGAGCGGCGGCTTTCTGGACTACGTCTGCCAGCGTCAGCTTCGTGAGTTGCATCAGGGTCAAGTGCATCGACGCACGGGCAATGTGGGCCTTGTCTTCAAACACTTCCTTTTTCGGCTTCCATTGGTCGGTAGTCGGGTTCCCGGCCAATTCCATTAAGGTGTTGTGTTCCGCATCCGTGATCTGGCCCTGTTTAGCGGTGTAGACGCTCAGGCTCAATTCGTCTCCCTCCATCTCGAACTTCGCTGAGATCGCAACGCCTTCCTCCTTCTCAGCTTGCTTGATACCAGCGGCGAGAGAGTGTTTAGTCTGCGAGAGTTTCGTAAGTAGGGCACTCGCCTCTTCTTTATGCTCGGCCGTGAGACCAGTACCGCTCAGGAACGCTCCGAGAAAGACAACGCCAGCGGCTACGACTATTCCCTTGCCAACCCTTGCGAGAAAGTTCTTATGTGCCATCCTTCGCTCCTCCGTGTATAAGCAATTCGTTGGTTTACGTAACTCTGCGGCCGTTTTACTTGCGGGGCCGCGCGTCTTCAGTACGCCGGTTCACTTCGTCCCAGTTGATGTTCTGGAAAAATGCATCAACGTATCCGCGCGCATTCGCTCCATAGTCCAGGTGGTAAGCATGTTCGTACATATCCATCACTAACAGTGGGACACCCCAAGCGAGACTATGTGTGTGGTCCGCCGCCCAGTAATTGTGCACGGCGTTCTCGCGCGGATTGTAGTTCAGAATCACCCAGCCTGAACCACCGCCGAGAGACATGCCCGTCAGACGAAAGTCCTGCTCCCACGTTTCGACTGTGCCATACTGAGCCTTAATCAAGTCAACAATCGTTCCGCTGGCCTTGCCATCGCCACCAAGATTGCCGAAGTAGAATTCGTGTAAGATCATCGAATTGGTCGCGATGAGTTCTTCGCGTTTGAGTGAACCCATTTGGTACGGCGCTGCATCTTTCGGCAGGCTGCCGATCTGTTGCTGAATTTGGTTGAGCCGTTTGACGGCACCGCCATAGTTGTTTTGGTGGTGCGAAGTGATGAGCTTTTCTGACAGCCCCTTGAGTTTACTCGTCTCAAAAGCAAGCGGTTTGACTTGGTTTGCTCCGCGATATGCGGGTGCCGGTTGTGGCGCTGCAGTGGTAGTCTGTTGTGTGTCTTCTGCCATGACCTCTCCTCCCTTCGTAAAATCCATCAGGGCAGCCACCACACTACCCGTGATGAGCGTCCCAACTGCTTCTCGTCTGGTCATACGACTCATCGTTCGTCCTCCTTTTAGTCAGTCTGCACCTTCTTGGTTACTTTTTCTGCTTTTGGGCAGGTGTCTCTACCTCTGCAACGGGAGCCAGATGGAACTTACAGACATCGCAGCCCGGACCGCATATCTCGCAGCCCTTGGCATCACACATCCCGCACCCGCATTCCATTGCCACCAGCGACTTTGCAGCGCAGAAATAGCAGTTTTTGCCGTGACACGGATCACAGCCTTTTGCCGCACATTCTTTACACCCACAGTCTTTCGCTGCCGCTGCCTTGACTGCAGTGACGATATCGGAGCGATCGTCGCTGTTTGCTGTAGCCGGCGCTACCTGTACCGGCGGCGTGCCGGGCGGTGAGACGGATTCCTTCGCCGTCTCCTGTGCTATGCCAGGTGCCACACCTTGCACCACTGTCAAGAATGCCAAGACGAGGGTCGCCCCTATGCGGGGTATATGTACCATTTGCATGTCTAGACTCCTTTCATCTCTACTTGTGCTGATGGCAGCATGATTCGGAATATACTTCCCTTGTCCTTTTCACTCGCTAGCTCGATGCGGCCGCCGTGGGCTTCCACCGCCCAGCGTGCGATGGCGAGCCCGAGACCGGTTCCTCCCAACTCCCGCGAGCGTGCTTTGTCTCCCCGGTAGAATCGGTCAAAAATGTACTCTTGGTGTTCCGCCTCGATCCCAGGTCCGGTGTCAATCACTTCCAGTGTAGGACCCTGTGACTGCTCCCGAACGATGACCCGAACCCTCCCGCCCTCTGGACTGTACTTGATCGCGTTGTCCACCAGATTGATGATAGCGTGCCGGAGGACGGGGCGATCCGCGGTCGCGTAGACTGGAGCGGTAGCTTCGACAAAGAGGGTTTGTCGCTTTTCCTCTGCCAGAACCCCCAGATGGTTGACCACTTCACGTGCGAGTTCCGCTAGGTCCATACGCTCAAGCCTGAGCTTCACCTGTCCAGCATCGGCGCGTGAGAGGGTGAGTAGGCTGTCTACTAAACGCCCCAGCCGATCCGCTTCCTCCAGCATACTGCCAATAATCTCGCGGTAGGCTCTCTCGTCGCGATGCTCTCGCAAGCCGACTTCGCCAACGCTCCGGATCGCCGTAAGCGGCGTCCGTAGTTCGTGAGAGGCATCGGCAGTAAAACGGCGGAGTTGCTCGAATGACCGCTCCAAACCGGCGAACGTTGCGTTGAAGACGGTCGCCAAATCCCCAAGCTCGTCGTCTGGGTTCGCAACCGGAAGCCGCTCGTTGAGTCGTTCTGCGGTGATCGTGCGCGCCCGGTCAGCCATCTGACCGACTGGCGCCAGCGCTTGGCGTGCGAGGGCGTAGCCGCCGACGGCCGCAATCCCGACGGCAACGGGAAGGCCGAGCCCCAGAATGAACAGCAATTCCCTCAACTCATGCCGAAGTTGGGTCTCAGGCCTGGCTACACGAAGCACGACCGGCAGTCCATCGACGGTATAGGAACCGTCCAAGAGCCGGAGACGGACATCGCCGGGTAATGTCACCGACGCATAGCCTGGGGGTTCCGTCGAGAAGCCTTGAAAGAAATCGTGCGCGCCGCTGTCCTCGCCGGAGGTCCGGCGATACAGAAGTTGACCTTCCGGGTTCCACACGGCTAACCAGCCGGCGTCGTCGCCCTCTCCCTCATGATGGTGGTTGTCCACTCGCCAGCGAATACCACCGTCGGCCGTTCGCTCCAACATTTGCTCAGCCAGTTCAAAATCCTGGTGCAGCCGGCGGTCAAGTTCAGTGAAGAGACTGCGTCTAAGGAAGACAAACACCCCACCGGCATACAAAGCTAACAGCACAGCGAGTGTCCCTGTGTACCAGAGGGTAAGCCGCACACGCACGCTGCGGAGACGCCACCATCGTTTCATAGTTCCTCCTCGCGCAAGATGAAGCCAACACCCCGTACGGTGTGGATGAGCTTGATGGGAAAGTCCTGGTCCACTTTCTTCCGCAGACGTGCGATGTGCACGTCGATCACGTTATCCAGAGAGGTGGCACGGGACGGCTCTCTCCACACCTCACGGGAGAGCATCTCACGAGACACAATCTGGCTCTGGTGGCGGAGGAGGTATTCGAGGAGTTCAAACTCGCGCGCCGTTAAGTCGAGCATGTGACTGCTGCGGCTGACCTTACGAGTCACGAGGTCCATCTCCAGATCAGCAGCCTTGAAACGCAGCAC
>JAYVFX010000145.1:0-6069 GCA_043772795.1 Deltaproteobacteria bacterium | reverse complement strand
AGGACTTACTGCAGGCGGTGGTCGATGCCTTTGCCACAGTCACCAGGAGCGACCTTCGGGGCTGGGTCCGTCACTGCGGGTATCAGTTCGCATTCACTTAAAAATTGCTATAAGTGCCCGACTTAAAGCTCGCTTCATTACTTGAACCGGCGCAGGAACTTCAGTCCAGAGTGTAAACGCCAATGCACCCTGATGCAGTAGCATCGCTCTCCCGTCGAGGGTGGCGCGACGCACCTTTCGTGCTCCGCGCAAGAATGACGTGGGCTCTGGCCGGTAGAGGAGATCGTAAAACAAACAGTTCCGTGGTGTCACTTCATAGGCAAGCGGAAAAAAGTCCTCGCCGTGGAGGCCGACGGAGGTGCTGTTGATGATCAGCGACGCGCGTTTCAAGAGCTGTGCTTCTTGCAGCGCGTCTAGAGGCAGCGCACTTACCGGGGTTTTTCCCAGATCGCGGTAGCTTCGCACGAGCGATCTTGCGTTTGCTAGGGTACGGTTCACAATCGTTATTGGCCCGTAACCAGCGCGTAGTAGTGAGACCAACACCGCGCGTGCCGAGCCACCGGCGCCAATCAATATAACCTCTCCCTGTTGCGGAGAGAGTCCTTGTTCTTGGAGCGATTGCAGAAAACCGTGCCCGTCGGTGTTGTGACCGAAGAGATGACTCTCGCGATTGATGACGGTATTGACTGCGCCACACAGCTTGGCTTCCTCACTCAACGAGTCAAGGTAGCGCACAATACGCTCTTTGTGTGGTACTGTGACGTTAATTCCTGCAAGATTGAGAGCACGAATACCTTGTACTGCTCTAGAAAGCTCACTGGGACGGACTAAGTAGGGAACATAGATATAGGGAAGGTTGCATGCCTGAAACGCGGCGTTCTGCATCGCCGGCGAGCGCGTATGGGCAATCGGATCACCAAAGATGCCGACGATCCGCGTCTGTCCGCTGATGAGTTGTGGTGTTCTGCTAGGCTTCGTTTCTTTACTAGACCGGGGCTCGGCCTTCATTGACCCCTCACCCTGTCCCTCTCCCTCAAGGGGAGAGGGGACCTACTGTTGAACAGTGCGAAATAAAAACCACCGGCTGAAACTATCAATTGCCTGCATTCGTCTTCATGCCGAAGCCGTCGCGAGGTCTTGCTCGGTTCTTTTCTTCCGCGTTGTACGTGATTTTTTCACAGTCTGTGTCTCTCGCAATGCGGCATGGGCTGCGGCAAGACGTGCAATCGGTACGCGGTAGGGTGAACAAGAGACATAGTCCAATCCCGTGCGGTGACAGAAGTCAACTGACGCCGGATCGCCACCATGTTCTCCGCAAATGCCAATCTTCAGGTTTGCTCGTGTCGCTCGTCCTTTGTGGACAGCGAGATCGATCAGTTGGCCGACCCCGCTTTGATCGAGCGATATAAACGGATCTTGTGGAAAAATGCCCTGGGTGAGGTATTCAGGGAGGAATTTGCCTGCATCATCGCGACTCACCCCCAGTGTCATCTGCGTGAGATCGTTAGTGCCGAAGGAGAAAAATTCGGCACTTTGCGCAATGGTGTCAGCAGCAATGGCTGCACGCGGCACTTCGATCATCGTGCCAACAGTGAACGCAACAGTTACCCCTTTCCGACGAATCACTTCCTGGCAGACTTGTACGATCCGCTCGCGAAGGATCTCGAGTTCACGTTTGAAGCCCACGAGAGGAACCATAATCTCAGGAATGACCTGAATGCCCTCATTTGCGAGTTCGCCCGCGGCCTCCATAATCGCCCGCGATTGGGCTTCGTAAATTTCGGGGAAGGAGATGCCAAGTCGACACCCTCGATGACCTAACATTGGGTTAGCTTCATGTAAAGCATTCCGCTTTGCGCGAAGGTGATCGGCTGACACCCCGAGTTTGGTAGCGAGGTCGTGGATCTCTTCTTCGGTATGTGGAAGAAATTCATGCAAAGGGGGATCAAGCAAGCGAATCGTGACCGGAAGCCCGGCCATGGCACGCAAGATACCGAGAAAATCTGCCTTTTGCATAGGCAGGATCTTCTCAAGTGCACGCACACGTCCTGCTGTATCATCCGCCAGGATCATCTCTCGAACCGCGTCAATGCGATCACCTTCGAAGAACATGTGCTCCGTACGGCAGAGTCCAATTCCTTCAGCGCCAAAAGCTCGTGCTACCCGCGCATCGTGTGGGGTATCGGCATTGGCGCGTACACGCAAACGTCGGAATCGATCTGCCCAGCTCATGAATTCCTTGAATTCCGGCGTGTCTGGATTGGGGTCCCGTGTTGGGACCTGCCCGCGAAAGACCTCTCCGGTTGACCCCTCAAGGGTGATCCATTCTCCAGCACGAATGATGGTGGTCGAGCCGCGAATGCCGAACTGTTGGCGATCATAATCGACTTCTAATGCTTCACAGCCGACCACGGCACATTTTCCCATACCACGGCTAACAAGGGCTGCGTGCGAACTTGCACCACCACGCGCAGTGAGGATTCCTTGCGCGGCATGCATACCGTTGATGTCATCTGGTGAGGTTTCAATCCGTACCAGAATCACTTTCTGTCCGTCATGAGCTGCGATTTCTGCGTCTTCGGCGGAAAAGACGACTTTGCCAGTGACTGCACCTGGGGAGGCTGGTAAACCACGGGCGATGCGTTCTCTCGGCGCATTGGGGTCAAGCGTTGGATGCAGCAGTTGATCCAGTTGTGAAGGGGCAACACGTAAGACGGCGGTCTGTTCGTCAATAATACCGGCATGAACCATATCCACGGCAATTTTCATGGCCGCCGCTGTAGTACGTTTGCCCGCACGGGTTTGTAGCATCCACAACTGGCCGCCCTGGACGGTAAACTCAATATCCTGCGCGTCTTTGTAATGTGTTTCTAACGTATTCGCTATTTGTTGCAGAGTCGCGAAACTCTCTGGCATGCGTTCTTCCAGAGAGGGATACATCTGCGCGCGCTCATCATCTGAACGTCCCTCACGTGCTGCACGTTCGCGTGACGTCTGCAGGGTAATTTGCTGTGGCGTGCGGATACCGGCAACTACATCTTCGCCTTGGGCGTTAATCAGGAAGTCGCCATTGAGGGCATTCTCACCATTTGAGAGATCACGAGTAAAAGCAACCCCAGTTGAGCAATCCTCCCCGAGATTGCCAAAGACCATGGCCTGAACAGTTACTGCGGTTCCCCAGGCGCCTGGGATGTTCTCGATCTTGCGGTAGGTAATGGCACGTGGGTTATTCCACGAACCAAATACCGCGCCAATCGCGCCCCACAATTGCTCCTGAAGGTTATCAGGGAATTTGATGTGGGGACGATCGTGAATGACCGCTTTGAACTCTGCTACCAATTCACGCAGATCCTCTACGCTCAGTTCGGTGTCGAGGTCAATGCCTTTTGCCGCTTTCTTCTCTTCAAGAATTTTTTCAAACGGGTCGCGCTCAGTTTTGGATTCCGGCTTGAGGCCCAGCACGACATCACCGTACATCTGCACGAAACGACGGTAGCAGTCATAGGCGAAACGTGGGTTGCCCGACTGCTTAATGAGCCCTTCAATGGTCTCGTCATTCAGTCCAAGGTTCAACACCGTGTCCATCATGCCGGGCATGGAAACACGTGCGCCGGAACGAACCGACAATAGCAACGGGTTTTTGGCATCACCGAAACGCCGACGAATAATCTTTTCAATGCGCGCGAGCCCTTTCTGCACTTGCTGTGCTAATTCGCCGGGATACTTGCGATCGTTGGCATAGTAGTAGGTGCAGACTTCGGTACTGATCGTCATCCCCGGCGGGACAGGGAGTCCGAGTCCTGCCATTTCGGCGAGATTCGCACCTTTACCACCGAGGAGCCAGTTCATGCTGGTGTTGCCGTCGGCTTTGCCACCGCCAAATGAGTAGACGTACCGTGCCTTACGAGTCCGTCGTGCTTGTCCGTTCACTGTTTGTTCTGCCATGAGTTCACCTTCATCAAGAGTCTTGTTTACCAGCATTCTCTGATTGTGGAGGGCAATTTTTGCTGTTGCCCTTGTATCACCTACTAAAACTGTTGAGGGGAGTTCCAGCGCGTGGGTCTATGCCTCTATGCGGGTCAGCAGCTCAGGAACCAAACGATCAATAGGGAGGCGGATCTGTTCCAGTGTGTCACGATCACGCAGTGTTACGGTATTATCTTGCATCGTTTGATGGTCAATTGTCAGACAAAACGGCGTACCCACTTCATCCTGACGCCGATACCGGCGGCCAATTGCTCCTGCCTGATCATAGAACACAGCAAAGCGCTGCTGCAGAATATCGCGAATCTCTAGGGCTTTTTCCGGTTGCCCATCTTTTCGTAACAGGGGGAAGATGCCAACTTTGATGGGCGCGAGGCGTGGCTTTAATCGAAGAACTACTCGTGGTTCGTTGTTCTGTACATCTTCATCGTAGGCATCGAGCAAGGTAATCAGCAGAATACGGTCAACGCCAACTGCAGGTTCAATGACATAAGGAAGATAGCGTTCACGTGTTTCATCATCAAAGAATGATAAGTCTTTGCCACTGAACTCTGCATGCTGGCGAAGATCGAAATCCGTTCGATTGGCAATGCCTTCTAGCTCCCCCCAACCAAACGGGTACTGATACTCAATGTCCGAACACGCTTTCGCATAATGAGCGAGGTCGTTCTTTTCGTGATGCTGAAAACGGAGGTGGTCTGCCTTAATGCCGAGCTGTGTGGTGTACCAGCTCATGCGTTGTTCGCGCCAGTAATCGAACCACTCGTCATCGGTTCCTGGTTTGACAAAGAACTCCATTTCCATCTGCTCGAATTCGCGGGTGCGGAAGATAAAATTTCCCGGCGTAATTTCGTTGCGGAACGATTTACCAATCTGGCCAATACCAAACGGGGGTTTCATGCGACCAGACTGCTGCACGTTCAAGAAGTTGACGAATATGCCCTGCGCGGTCTCTGGACGAAGAAAAGCGACTGAGGCGTCTTCTTCCACTGGCCCGACAAAGGTTTTGAACATTAAGTTGAATTGCCGAGCGTCGGTGAGGTCGCATTCCATACCCTTAGGACATTGGCGGTCTGCTTTAGCTGGAATGTGGTCGGCACGAAAGCGTCGCTTGCAGTTGCGACAGTCAACTAAGGGATCGGAAAATCCTGCGATATGGCCCGATGCTTCCCAGACGCGTGGGTGCATGAGAATGGCACTTTCGATGCCGAGTACATTCTCACGCGAAGTAATCATATAGCGCCACCATGCTTCGCGGATATTCCGTTTGAGTTCAATGCCGAGTGGTCCGTAATCCCACGTGCTGGCAAAGCCACCGTAAATTTCACTGGAAGGAAAAACGAACCCGCGCCGTTTGCACAGGTTAACGATCTTGTCCATTGTCACTGTCATAGGTGTGGAGCCGTATCATTCCCCCACTGGGTCGTCAACGAGAGAATCTGTAAAGAGTCCAACTTGTTCGAGGAATGCTCGTGATTTGAGTGGCCGGGTCAGATGACGCGTGAGTAATCCGGTGACGACTGCCCGTAGCTCGCGACACATTTGGGGTGCCGCATGGGTGAGCAAAAACGTGCCTGGAGGCGTGGCTTGCGGATCCTTTAAGAGGTGAAGCGTTGCAGATGAAAGGCGAACCGTTGCTCCTGCTGTGTCTCGACAGCGCGAGCATAACAATCCGCCGAGACTGGGAGAGAACATGGCTGGTAGGGCTGGCGCTGTAGGTGAGTGAGATGGGGTGATGGGAAGTCCGCATCGCTGGCAACCGTCGATATTCGGAGCGTAGCCAGTATGCACGAGCAGCAGTAGCTCAAAGGCGGAGAGGAACAGAGGCGGAAGTTCCGTTTGTTCTTCAAGTACGGTCAGTCCCTGGAGCAACAACTCGTAGAGTTCCGGCCCAGGCTCCCGTCCAGCGACCATCACATCAATGAGTTCGGTGAGATAGCTGGCAAATCCGTAGCGTTGGAGGTCACGGCTTGGGGCGCGAAAGCTCCGCAGCAAATCGCAGCCAAAAATAAAAGCGAGTTCATCGGCACGGATGGGCCGAAAACGTAGATTCACATGGGTAAAAGGTTCGAGCACATTGACAAA
>JAYVFX010000144.1:0-7728 GCA_043772795.1 Deltaproteobacteria bacterium | reverse complement strand
CTCCCGCAGCTCGGGACGATCATCTAGGAGTTGTCACTGGTCCAACCAACCAAGCATTCCGTGTGGTTGTCGGCAAAACAGACCCACAACAGACCCCATGGGTCCAGTACAACGACGGTGGGATCTCCGTTGACGTCGACACATCGACTGCTGGCTTTGCCGTGACTCCATATTACTTTACTAGCTTGGGTGGCCATACAAACAATGCGTTAGCACAAGGAGTGACGAGCATCTACGAACCCACTGCCAAAGGCTTCCGCGTCTACGTCAATGCGCGGCAACTGACCGCGGCGCAAGCAAAAGAATGGGGCTGGCATATCAACTGGATTGCCATTGGGCAGTAAGACAGACAGCTTTTTATGGCAAAACACTTCCGCTGCCGTATCCTGCCTACCTCCCGGTAGCGTGGCGGTTTCTCCAAGAGGCTAACTCACTTCTATTATTTTTTTGTTGCCTGGCTTTTGCATCTCGCCTCGCAAAGTGGTAGGCAACGCCCCTATGAAACTGACACATGTGGAAGTCCGGGACTTCCAAAGCATTCGAGCATCAAACCCTTTTGCAGTGGGCGAGATCACCTGCTTTGTCGGTAAGAACGAAGCGGGTAAAACCGCGTTGTTCCAAGCCCTCTACCGCCTCAACCCCCTCATTGCTGAAGACGCGCGCTATGATGTGACTGTTGATTATCCGCGTACTGATGTGGAAGGGTATCGACACGCTGTCGCTGCGAGAGAGAAAGAACCCGCCACAGTGGTGAAAGCCACATATTCGCTCGACGACACGGACCTCAACGAATTGCACCGTGAACTCGGAGATAATGTTCTCAACAGTCGCGAACTCCAGTTGTGGCGACGATATGAAGAGCGACTCTTACCGTGGTGTGCCCTGGAAGTGAATGAAGAACAGATGCTGCGGGCTCTCATCACGAACGCGGGGTTGTCGACCTCCGTCTCGACTGCACTCGCCTCGTGCGCAAGCGTAGCACAATTGCTAGCCACCGCACGCGAACAAGAGTCCAGTCCAGAGCTGCAACGGTTCACGAAGATGCTCAGTACAATAGAACAGTACGGACTGAGTCAGTATCTGTTTGAGACCTATCTTTGGCCCAAGGTCCCGAAGTTTCTGTACTTCAATCAGTATTATCAACTGCGGGGATGTACCAATATTGAAGCCTTGCTGCAGCGGCAAACGACTGGCCAATTGGAACCTTCGGACCATCCCTTCTTAGGCTTGCTGGCCTTAGCCCATCTCAACATCGCAGAGTTACTTGACCCCCAGCGCACCCGTAGCCTCAAGAACACGCTAGAGGGCGCAGGCAATACGCTCACCCGTCGCATCATCCAGTACTGGTCGCAGAATAAGCATCTGCTACTGCGGTTTGATGTGCGCCCAGCTCAGCTTGACGACCCGGAAGGTATGCGTCAGGGAACAAATCTCTGGACCGAAATCTACGACACTCTTCACTTGGTCACGACAGAGCTGAGCGCACGCTCACGTGGATTCGTCTGGTTCTTCTCATTCCTGGCGTGGTATTGGCACATCAAAGATTCCTGCACGCCTCTTATTCTGCTCCTGGACGAGCCAGGCTTCGCGCTGCACGGCACAGCGCAAGGCGATTTACTGCGGTATTTTGCAGAAGAAATTCAGGGCACCCATCAATTGCTGTACACCACACAATCGCCATTTATGGTGGACACTCGACACTTTGAACGAATCCGCATTGTGGAAGATAAAAGTACTGAGACCGCAGTACCTTTACCTCCTGATCAGGCTGGCACCAAAGTATACACCGACATACGTGCAGCCAGTAAGGAAAGCCTATTTCCCCTACAAGGGGCGCTCGGGTACGAACTCTATCACACCCTCTTCCGCGGGCCATTAAGTATCCTTGTCGAGGGTACCTCAGAGCTGATGTACCTGCAGACCTTATCGAGTCTGCTCGAAGAACACCGCCGCGAGGGCTTAGACCCACGCTGGGTCATCTCACCAGTCGGTGGAGAGGCAGCAAAGGTAGCTCCCTTTGTGACTCTCCTTGGCGGCCAGAAATCACTCACGGTAGCCGCCTTGATCAGTCTGCCCCAGGTAGAACGTCACGCACTGGAGCAGCAATCTCAATCGACACCCTCACCCCGCAAGCATGTACTGACATTTGCAGAATTCGTCGACGCTGAGGAAGCTGACATCGAAGACCTCTTCGATTCTACCTTTTACCTGCGGTTAGTCAACGCCGAGTATGGAACCGTCCTGCGACGAAACATAACCGTGAGTGATCTTGATCCAGCCTTGCCACGCATACGGTTGCGTCTTGAACAGTACTTCGAAAAGAACCCGCTGCAACGCAACACCGGGTTTTCACCGTATCAACCGGCCCGCTACCTCGCCGAGAACATCGGCGCAGTCAAGGGCTTGCTGACGAAAGAAACGTACGACCGCTTCGAGCGGATCTTTAAGGCACTCAACTCATTACTCTAAGTCGGAAAGGAGAACTCGTGGCTACATTTACAGAATATGCCAACAAATACCAAACCATCCGTATGGAACGACGCAACGGCATCTTGCAGATGACGTTGCATACGGACGGCGGCTCTTTACGCTGGGGGCTGCTTCCTCACCGCGAGCTTCCTCACGCGTTCACAGATATTGGTAGTGACCCGGAGAACAAGGTCATCATCATGACTGGCATTGGAGACGAGTTCTCTGGGCCGCGACCGGCGGGAAACTATCGGCCTGGCGGCAGTCCGCGCGCGTGGGACACGATCTACTGGGAAGGAAAGCATCTCCTGCAGAATCTTCTCGATATCGAAGTGCCAATGATCGCTGCGGTCAATGGTCCAGCACTGCGTCACTCTGAGTTACCCTTACTCTGTGATATTGTCCTGGCGTCAGAGACCACTGAGTTTCAAGATTCTGCGCATTTTCCAACGGGTCTTGTCCCCGGAGATGGTATGCACATTATTTATCCGCTTTTACTGGGGCCGAATCGTGGGCGTTATTTTCTCCTCACTGGCCAGATTCTCTCTGCCCGTCAGGCCCATGAACTCGGGTTAGTCGGTGAAGTCTTACCAAAAGACCGCGTGCTTACACGCGCGTGGGAACTGGCCGAACAACTGGCAAAACAACCGGTGCTGACACTTCGCTATGCACGCGTCGCCCTAACCATGGACTTGAAGCGGCGCTTGCAAGATTTGCTTGGTTATGGTTTGGCACTGGAAGGCTTAGCATCGTTAGATACCGAAACCGAGACCAAATAACTGAAGAAGGAGAGGTCAATGTCTGTGTATACAATAGTCAGGGTAGGTATTACTCTTGCCTTATCAGGAGTCACATCGCAAGCTTGGGCTGTCGCACCGATGGTTGGAGCTGACGGTGCCAAAGTATACGAGCAACGATGTGCGCATTGCCATAATGGCCAGGTTGCACGCGCGCCGAAATTTGAGTACCTCAAAGTGAGAAGTCCGGAGTCTATCGTTGACGCGCTCGAAAGTGGCGTGATGAAGTTTATTGGGTTAGCAATGGGAGACCCAGAACGGAAATCCGTTGCTGAATTCATCGCCGGAAAACCCTTAGGTGGTGAAGCTACATTAAAAGACACCGCTGCCAATCTCTGCCCACAAGCACCGGGTGAGTTCAATCCCTCTGACAAAGATCCGCAATGGAATGGCTGGGGAGTAACGCTCGACAATGCCCGCTTTCAACCAGCTGAACATGCCGGGCTGAAACCAGAGCAAATACCAAACCTGAAGCTCAAATGGGCGTTCGGCTTTGCGCCCAATTCCGTCGCCTCGCAACCCACTGTTGTTGGGGGGCGTATCTTTATGGGTACGATGCGCGGGCAAATCTATTCGCTTGATGCCAAAACTGGCTGTGTATATTGGGCAACAAAGATCCGCGCCGGTATGCGTAGTACTATCACCATCGCGCCGCTCCCCAATACCAACCCGCCAAAGTATGTTGCGTATTTTGGCGACCTAGGGGCAAACGTCCATGCCCTAGATGCACAGACGGGCAAAGAATTGTGGACGGTCAAAGTCGACAAACATCCTCTCGCACGTGTCACCGGCTCGACTAAGTTTTATGAGAATCGGTTGTACGTTCCTGTTACCTCACTCGAAGAGGCTGGTGGAGCCGTGGTCACCTATCAGTGCTGCACCTTCCGTGGCAATGTGGTTGCGTTGAATGCAACCACCGGCAAGCAACTTTGGAAGACGTACACGATTCAGAAGAAACTAAAACCGACCTGGAAGAACGCCAAAGGTGTTCAGCAATACGGCCCGGCAGGTGCGGGTGTGTGGGCGTCACCGACACTGGACCCGGAACGTGGAGTGATGTACATCACTACAGGTGATGACTATGCTGATCCGCCCTCGAACGCCAGCGACTCCATCATGGCCCTGAGTATGAAAACCGGAAAAATCCAGTGGATTACACAATGCTTGAAGGGGGATGCCTTCAACATCGCGTGTACGGCAAACGATAAAACAAATTGTCCCAAAGCCAATGGGCCAGATCTGGATTTTGGTTCTTCGCCGATCCTGCGGATTATGAATGACGGTAAACGTATTGTCTTAGCCGGACAAAAATCAGGTATGTTGCACGCAGTTGATGCCGACAACAAAGGCAAATTCCTCTGGCAGAAGCGCGTGGGTAAAGGTGGCCTCATCGGTGGTATTCAGTGGGGACCAGCGGCTGATAGCAATCAGATCTATGTGGCCTTGTCTGATATTGGCGTAAAGCTGGTCGAAGATCCCGAGGTCGGTTCGAAGTCTGAACTCGACAGTACGGTTGGTGGCGGCATGTTCGCATACAGCATCGCCAACGGCGAGAAGACCTGGGAAACACCACCGCCAGGGTGTGGCGATCGGAAAAATTGTAGCCCGGCGCAATCTGCGGCGGTGTCGGTCATTCCTGGTGCCGTCTTCTCCGGGTCGGTTGATGGCCACATGCGTGCCTATGGAACCGAAGATGGAAAGGTCATCTGGGAATTTGATGCCGTCAAAGAATTTAAGACTGTGAATGATGTTCCAGGCAATGGCGGGTCATTTGACGGCGCTGGGCCAACCATTGTTGGTGGCATGCTCTATACCAACTCTGGCAATGGCATGTGGGGTGGCCAGCCGGGGAACGTGTTGTTGGCGTTCTCAGTGGATGGGAAGTAGTAACGAGTAATGAGTAACGAGTAATGAGGAAGAGAGGCGAGATTCTTTTTCTCAGCACTCATTACTCAGCACTCATTACTGACTTTAAGGCAACTGCTTCACCCCCTCGATCAACCGTTCTTCAAGCTTCTCCACCTTACTCGCATCAAGCTTCGTCCGTTGCGCAAGAATCTTTCCCCACGAATCCCCTTGATACGATTGGAACCGTTCAGGGTTCCACAGTTCCGCCCGCTTAAATGAGCGGGGGCAGTGGAAGTAACATTCTTCCACTTTGATTTCGATCGCCATCTGTGCGGGGCGACCGCGAGCACTCAGCTTATCCAAAAGTACGGGATCATCGACGATTTTCGCCTGACCATTGATGCGCATGGTCCACTCTTCGCCGGGGATCATACAGAGCAAGCCGACGTGGGGGTTCTCAAGAATGTTGCTGATTCCCTGAAACATCTTGTTACCAGGGCGGTCAGGGAGATACACCGTTCGTTCATCGGCGATGTAGATAAATCCCGGAGGGTCTCCTTTGGGTGAGGCATCACACCGTCCCTGCGCATCTGCCGTCGCCACAATCACAAACGGACACTGCGCAAGAAATCTGGTCGCTGCCTCATCGATATAGGGCAATTTGTGTTTGACCGTCAGGTCATCCGCTGCACCAAAACGTTCGCAGAGATCTGCCGTGGTTTGTGGAACTGTGTGGTCTGTGCTCATTCTTTAGCCCCCCTTCTTATTTGGCTACTTTCGTATTTGCTCTGAGTGCAGTAAAAATTGCTCCAACTATGCGTTTTCTCATCCTCCACGTCAACAGTTTCTGCTGCACGATTACCGAAAAGGGGCGGTCGAAGGTGTATGAACTGTATGACAATCCCATGACCCGTGTTGAAGACGCACTTGTTGTGCTCTCTAGTATCGAGAAGGGTGATGAGAGCAATCCTGCGTTGGTAGCGCAGCGGGCAGGTGCAGAAATCAGTAAGTTAGCCACGCAGCTCAAAGTCACGACCGTCGTCCTCCACCCGTTTGCCCATCTCTTTGCTGAGTTGGGTCCGCCAGAAGCCGCGATCGATATTCTGACCCGCACTCAACAGGCACTAACAGCTTTGGATATGCAGTGCCTTCGTACACCGTTCGGTTGGTTTAATACGTTGCAAATTGATGCGAAGGGGCATCCGTTGTCGCGAGTGGCGAGGATTGTGACAGTAAGGGATAAAACGTAAATATGTAAAACGTAAATTCGAAGGGAGGGGTGGTGACGCATTACGTTTTACGCTTTTAGGAGAATTCTTATGCACGACAAGCTCATGCCTTTGGACCAAGCCGCCGCCATTGTGAGAGACGGCATGCTTCTCGGCCTGACCACTTCAACAACCGACAATGCTCCAATGGCATTCTTGCGTGAGGTAATTCGTCAGGGCACGAAACAGTTACGACTTGTGACTTTAACTGGCGGTGGATTAAATGCTGACCTGATGATTGGTGCAGGTGTCGTTGCTGAGTATGAAACCTGTTCGTGCGCTCTCGGTTCCTATGGTCCAGCACCAAACTTTCAACGAGCGTTACGTGCTGGTCTGATGAAAATGAAAGACACAACCTGAGGGGTGCTGTATAGCATGATCCAGGGTGGATCAATGGGCATTCCTTTTCTTGGTGTACGAGGTCTTCTCCACAGTGACATCCTCAAACATCGGCCCGACCTCTTAGTCCAAGACAATCCCTTCAATCCTGGTGAACAGATCGTTGTCGCACAGTCGATTCGCCCCGACGTTGCGGTCTTCCACGCGATCAAAGCCGACCGGTGGGGTAACGCCATCACCCCAGGACATCGTGATGATTTGATGATGGCCCGGGCTGCGCGACGCGTGGTTGTAACGGCTGAGGAAATTGTCAAGAGTGAACTCACATTGAGAGAGGCAGTAGATGACACATTTCTCCCGGCAATAGACGTTGATGTCGTTGCCCATGTACCGCTCGGAGCCCATCCGTGTGGATTTGGTGCGCTGTACGAGCGAGACGAAGACCATTGGCGTGAGTATCTCGAAGCGGCGAAGAGTGAGGTGACTTTCGGTGCCTACCTGATACGTTACATACACAATGTGCATAATCACCAAGAGTACTTGGAACAGGTAGATGAGAAACGTAGCAGGTAAAGCTGGGCGCAAGTAAGAACTTTGCCGAGAGCGGGACCGGTTTCCTGTCTCGGCAGCAATTCATAGCAAATACTGATCTGTACAGCCGCGTGTCACCGCTTGTTGTTCACTAATACCCCTTCCGCATGTAACCGGCTCACTTCTTCTGGAGCCTTTTTCAAATATGTAGTCAGGGCATCTAGATTGTGCTGACCAAGGGTTGGTGCGGTCAGCGGCAACTCCTCGGGGAAGTCGGAAAATTTGAGTGGAAACCCAGGCACATCAATGTCACCACCGTACACTGCATCTTGAATCGTTCGGACCGTACCACGCGCACGTAGGTGTGGATGCTCAAGGGTTTCTGCGACAGACAGCACTGGCGCAACGGGTACCTCGAATTGCTCCATACGAGAGACTGCACTAGTCACATCGGGAAATGTTTGTAACCAGTCCTC
>JAYVFX010000143.1:0-3292 GCA_043772795.1 Deltaproteobacteria bacterium | reverse complement strand
ATTGTCACACCGAGGGTGTCACACCAGTGAAATCGCATTGGGCACGCCCGATCATAACGCCACCGTTCTATGGCTATCCGTTGCGACCAGGCATCACGTTTACCTATCTTGGTGTGAAGATTGATACAGGCGCACACCTCGTTATGACCAACGGCAATGCATCATCTAATATGTTCGCGGCGGGCGAGATCGTGGCTGGCAATGTCCTTGGGAAGGGATACCTCGCTGGCATTGGCATGACGATCGGCAGTGTGTTTGGTCGTATTGCTGGACAAGGGGCAGCACGCCATGCACGTCACTAGCATCCACACCGAAGCCGCTCGGCAGATGACCATCTGTAATGCCTGCCGCTATTGCGAAGGGCTGTGTGCAGTCTTCCCAGCGATGGAACGAAGGCGCACTTTCAGTGATGGCAGTCTCGAATACCTTGCCAATCTCTGCCACGGTTGCGGTGCTTGCTACTACGCCTGTCAGTATGCGCCACCCCACGAGTTCGCGGTCAATGTCCCAAAAATCTTCGCCGAGTTACGGTCGGAATCATACGCACGCTCAGCCTGGCCGTCCGCACTGGCGCCGCTGTTCCAGCGCAATGGCCTCGTCATAGCACTCGCCGCCGCCATAGCAGTGACTCTCTTTGTTGGCGGATTTGTTGCTGTCCATGATGCTGAAGCGCTGTTTGCCGTACATACCGGACCAGGGGCGTTTTATCGCCTCATGCCGCACGAGACGATGGTCGCACTTTTTGGCGGGATCTTCTTGTTTGCAGTGGGGGCCATTGCTCTGAGTATACGTACGTTCTGGAATACGACCGGTGGTGGCACTGTAACCATTACCGATGTGCTCAACGCAGGACATGCCGCAGCTACACTGCGTTATCTCGATGGTAACCGGGGTGGCTGCATGAACGAGGACGAACAACCGAACGACCACCGGCGCCGCTACCATCACTTCACGTTCTATGGCTTTCTGTTGTGCTTTGCTTCGACCTCGCTGGCAACGGTGCTACACAACGTCTTCGGCTGGCACGCACCATATGCTTGGTACAACCCTGTCGTTTTGCTTGGGATCGTAGGTGGGATCGGTCTTCTCATCGGACCGATTGGGCTGCTTCGCGCCAAGAAGACGCGCGACCCTCACGTCGCAGACTCTCGTACCCATGGCATGGAGGTCGGATTTCTCATCATGCTGGGGCTGACGAGTGCTTCTGGCTTGCTATTGTTGGTGTTGCGTACGACTCCAGCAATGGGTGTACTATTGGCATTCCATCTTGGCGTCGTCTTCGCATTGTTCTTGACGTTTCCCTACGGAAAATTTGTCCATGGCTTCTATCGATACACTGCTCTTGTCAGATTCGCCCGCGAGAGCACCGTGCCAATCTCTGGGGCATCCGACGGGTGAGAACGAAAGAGTACGCGTCATTGCGAGCCCTTCGCCAGGCTCAAGATAAACTCCGCGAAGCAATCTCGGTCTGAAAATAAGATTGCTTCGTCGCCGGAGCCTGTCCTGAGCGGAGCGACGCGAAGTCGAAGGGGCTCCTCGCAATGACAGCATCACCTTCCTTTGTTTTCTGTGCAGCCAGAGTTTTGTCTCACAGTCCTTATCCTTTTATCCATTTCCCCCTTTCGCCGTTTCCCCCAAGTCCTCAAGCAGTGCCTTCGCCTCTTGCAAATCTTTGGTATCAAACCCCTCGGTGAACCAACCGTAGACCTCGGCTAACATCGTGTGTGCTCCATCGAGTGCGGCGCGTGCTCCTAGCTCCCTGCTCCGTGCTCCGTGCTCCCTGCTCCCTGCTCCGTGCTCCCTGCTCCTTGCCTTGAGGCTTGGAGCTGGCGGAGTCGTACGAGGCTCATCACCGCACGTAGCTCCCACGACTTGGCGTGCTGCTGGCGAGCGATGTCGATGGATGTGAGAAAACAGGCTTCGGCCTCGGAGGCGGGATTTGGGCTTTGGGATTTAGGATTTGGATTTTCAGATTTCTGCTCCTTACTCCTTACTCTTTGCTCCTGACTCTTTGTTTTTTGCTCCGTGCTCCGTGCTCCCTGCTCCAGGCTTTCCTGCGTTAGCAGGAGTTCCCCCTTGAGCCGCCACAGCTCCGCATCGTAGCATTGCTCACCGGTCTTCTCGGCTAGGGCTAGCGCTTCTTCGACTACCTCTAAGCCGGCTGCCGTCTGTTTGGTGGTGACGTGGGCTTCTGCGACAACAGCCAGAAAGTACGGAAGCAGCAGTTCTGCACCCCAGGAACGATACAAAGAAACGGCTTGACGCATCTGCTCCACCCCTGCTTCGCTCTGTTCCTCAGCCACTACCGCTGCATTGTGGTACAGCGTACTGACCATCTTCAACATCACGTGATGCGGGGAATGAAGGGCGCGTAAGGCAGCTGCGCCGGCTCGTACCTGTCCCCACTCGCGTCGGAACAACGCAACGCCAATGACATAGCCTAAGGCTCGGCCTTGACTTAAAGGGCGTGCAAGTTTTTGCGCCAGGGCAAGGGCGATTTCTCCTTGCCGCATTGCTTGCTCAGGATACCCAAGACCCCATAGGGCACTGGCCAGATAGCAATGGGAGGCAACCCCGCGGTCTTCGGTAAAAAGAGCAAACGCGTGATCCCGCTGGACATCGTAGGTCACCAGTCCCTGTGCTATCTGCTCACGTACTCGTCTCCAGTCGCCCCGATGGTACCACGAGACACCCAACGCATAGTGGGCCAGCGCGGACGACTCAGGGTCAGCGCTTTCTTTGGCTACCATTACGAGCTGTATGGCCACTTCCTGCGCTGTGTGAAGGTCCGCCCGAGCGACTGCCACGTGCCAAAATCCCAGCCGGGCTGGGAAGCTGGACGGCGTTACTGGAAGCTGCCGGCAAAGCGACTGCGCCTGCGCATAGACCTGCACAACCATCGGTGCCACATACCCCACCGTCAAAATTAAGGGCTGACCCAGCCGACTCTGGAATTGCAGCTCCTGGAGCTGTCGCTCCAGACTCTCCGGTAAGCGGGCCAGCAGGTCGAGCCCGTTGCGCAGATGCAGAATCGCTTCTTGCGGGGCATTTTTCTGTAGCGCTCGCTCGGCAGCGTGGTACAGATAGGGCACCGCTCGCTGGTAGTCCTGCCCTCGTTCAAAGTGCATCGCCAGCCCTGCCGCGTGGTCAATGTCGTTAACCGATCTCATAGTGAGTGAGGAATGCAATAGCGCCCTGGGTTTTCACGCCTCCCTGCCATCTCCGCCGAGGGTACCCTGCCTCCCGCAGCAGGGGCAGGTCCGCGTCACATCGTGCCCGCCGCTCCCGGGCC
>JAYVFX010000142.1:0-4282 GCA_043772795.1 Deltaproteobacteria bacterium | reverse complement strand
CCTGGATGCCCGCCTGCGCGGGCATGACGAGCTAGCGTATCCTAACGGAGTGTAAACCCGCGCCAATTGTGGCGTAGACGAAAAACCTACCCTTGTAAGTCGGTAGGGGGGAGAGCTGAAGTCACAAACCTAAAAGATAAAATTCCGGTCTCGGACTCTTCCTTCCTGTTTAAAACTACGATGCCGTAGGAAGGTACGCGCATTCGTCCCTCATTGTCATGCGCGCCCACCAGAGCGACACGGAATACGTTCCGATTCACAGTCTTGTACTACAGCCAGTATCGTCCTGGAGGTCTCTCTGCCTGATCCAACTCAGGACTAGAGTTATGTAAGATGTCACTCTTACGGGCTTGCACTGATTATATCCGATAGGCCAGCTTGTTTAAGCAGATTGGCCTGCTGGCTTCGGCACGCTGCATCTTCCGGCGCGCGCTCTACCAACGCCGAGATTCCGTCAAGCGCATCATACCATAAACCTGCGTCAGCGTAGATAGCCGGCTTTTCTCCTTGATTCGCCTGGGCCAGCTTGTCACGGAGTGTCCCTTCGGGCTCGATGCGTTGTATCGTACCACTCGCCACAATATCGTGCGACCGGTGCTCAGGATCAGGACTAACCGCCACTGCCCACTTGTAAGCAATCCCGGGCTGAAGTTGTATCTTATAGTTGGACAAACGGATCGCCTGAATGCCAGCCTGAACGGGTGAACGCAAAGTAATATCCAATAGTGGTTGGACACTTTTTTCATCGATAATAGTCAAGTCGACGCGGTGTTTAGTGGGAGCCGAAATATACCAATAAAGTGTCGGCTGCGCCTGAATCGTTAGACCCGTATGATCACTCGGTACCAATACCGCTAGCGAAAAATTTTCCCCAGTTGCGCGACTGGCCGCAGCAACTCTGTCTTGGGGCGTTCCTCGTCGTGGCGGTTGGTATTGCAGTGTCGCCACAACGAGTGGAGGACGTGAAGCTTCAGCTCCGGTAGTGATCGGCGGAGTTGGCGGTTCTGGTGACTGTTGGGTCTCTTGGGCAGGGCGGATAGGACTTGTTTGATTGAGTGCGATTCTAGTGCCTTGGTCGAATCGCCCAGTGAGCGGGAGCTTTTGGGCACGTTGAAACTGTCTCAGGGCACGGCGAGTTTGCCTGCTCAGTCGCCCAGTACGCGGACCAGGGTCATATCCACGGTCGAGCAAGAGCATCTGATAATGCCGAACTCTACTTTGGGGTCTTGCCAATGCGTCACCAGCAGTCGCAGAGAAGAGTGCAACACTCACGAACATCAGAGACATCCATTTTTTCATACATCCTCCATTTGCCAGGGGACACAAAGAATTCTGACCACTATAGCTGATAGGCTCCATCCCAAAACAGCAGGAACCACCGGAATCCACCATCGATACAAGAAGGCCCCGTACCCCATAGCCGCGAGTGCGACTATTCCACTCCCAACAACAAAGAAAAACCAGAACGGGGAAGCAAATCGTATCGCCAAAACGCCACCAAAGAGACTCCACAACGCGACCCACCCCCATTCCTGGGTCTCCCTGGAGGTGACGATCGGTGTCGTTCCCTGGCGAGCAAAGCGTAACAATTGATCGACCATGTAGGCTTGGAGAACTACTCCAGGGATCCGCTGCCTCGGTTGATGCAAGCTACGATACGGGATCACAAAGAAATCCTTTACACTTTCTGCTGTTATCCCAAGCAAAACAATCTGGTCTCGCAACGCTGCTGAGGGAACCTCGCCAGTTACGAGACTCGTTAAAGAAAACGTTGTAAAGAATGTTGCGGCTCTCTGAAAGTCGAGGAGAAATTGATACCCATGAGCATCCACAGCGACATAGCCACCATCATCGGACTCCAACGGCGGAATTGTCACCTCACCCAAACGTAACTGTTGCGGGTCTGTATACCCAGGCTGGCGAACGATCCCTTCGCGCTGCAAGTATCCAAGTGCCACTTGCAGCGCGAAAGAGGAGAGCGTGGTATTGCCGTCCTCCAGGAACAACAACCCGCGACGTACTACCCCGTCGCGATCCACTGTAACATCGGCAAATCCAACCTGATCCGTCCCTGCTACCGCCTGTGGCGGTGGCACCCGACTCTGGGTACCACCGCTGGCTTGGGTCACGACAACAATATTGCTATTCCTCTTCAGGACATCAGCCAACATGTCGGTCCCCGGTGGAACTGGCAAATCACGAAACATATCCAATCCTATCACTCGGGATCGCTGTTGCTCCAGGAGACGTAAGGCTTGGGCTATTATCTCATCTCGTAATGGCCACCCTCCCTGACGGCGCAAATCATCTTCACTCACCGCAATCACCACGATCGGAGATGGCGTCGCGGATGTTACCTTCTGGTGATTCAAACACCAGTCATAGGCAGCCAATTCTAAGGCCTCTAGTCCTTGCCACTGGCGTAGCCCGATTACAGCGGTGCAAACGAGGACGCTGGCGACCAACATTGTCACTAAGCGACGCTGTTCGTGTAGAGCACTCAAGAAGATTAACCCTGTCATGACTATAACCAATTGTTTAGTAGCAGGAACGGAGACCAGAATTCCGGATGCTGGAAGCGACGATCGTTGAGCAGTTTTATTTGCGCCTGCCGCAACGCCTGCGCCTTTGACAACGAGACCTTTTGTAACTGTTGATAAAACTCAGCCATCAAGAGGGCTGCGGCCTCATCATTCACTGCCCACAACGTCGCTATTGCGCTGCGGGCGCCAGCCTTAATCGCCACGCCGGCAAGCCCCAATGCGGCACGATCATCACCAGCTGCGGTTTCACAGGCACTGAGTGTGAGCAACTCTAATGGGGCCTGGCGAAAACGAGAAAAACTGATGGCTTGCCCTAAGCGGTCGATAGTTAGTTTATCATCGAAAGTCAAGAGAAAGCTCTTCTCGGAGTCTCCTGCAAACTGACCGTGTGAGGCGAGGTGCACGATGGAGAATGGCTTTTCCTTCAGTTCCTTCTCGACCGTACCCAGCTGGAAGGCTTGGTTCACTAACGGTGTATTCCCGTAGATTTTCTGGACTGCTTCAAGTTCTGTGGAGACATACGGTAACGGGGCAAACCCTTGGACGCCTGCGCTCAAGCCAGCGGCAAAGACCTGAGTATTTTCACGCGGTAAAGGATGGGGGTCCGTCAGGTCGAGGCCGGGCGTTGTTGCTAATGCATACTTGTTCACCAAAAATTGCTTCCCGTCATGCAACGCCGCCATGGGAATCGTCCGGAGAGGGCCATCCGGGACAAACACCAACGTCTCCGCGGAAACGGCGGTCAGATCGGTTTCTAACGGACGGATCAGCCAGTCATATAAACGCTGAGCATGAGGCAGATATTCCCGCGTCGTACGTTTTTCTAAGATGCGGCGCAATACCCGCACCTCCTCTGTCAACTCAGCAACTCCGACTGGAACCACAAACCGTTTCAAGCCGCCCGGCAGGCTCACGAGAAGTTCCATTCGGTCAGATAAGAGAATCGGATACACCACCACTGCTGATTGTGAAACAACCTCGAGTGGGACGATGTGGGAGCGCACAGTATCCACACACTCATCGCGAAAATAATCGCGGAGTTCGGCAACTCGCAGCAGTTCGACTGTCGCCCGGGCCTCAATGAGATAGCCTTGCTCTTGGTCTCGATCCCGGCCGTTTGCCTGTTGGAGTAACAGATCCACTAACTCGAAATACACCGGCCCAATCGCCTCGCGGAACGAGGTCTGGGTGCTACCGTACTGCACGGCCATCTCTTGCCGAATGGATTGGAGCGAAACGACAGCGCCACGATAGGCGGCCACTGCTTCATCGCGTCGCCCCAGAGCCTTCAAAAGACGCCCAGACTGCCATTGCCAACGGTACTGCGACTCAGGGACACGTACCTGTTGTGCGGCAAACACAGCCCGTTGGGTAAGTTGCAGCGCTTCGGCATAGCGCCGTTCGTCTTCATAGAGGGTACCAAGTGACCCCCATGCATATGACGCCGCACGGTGATCACCTAGCATATCCGCCTTCGCTGCGGCGGCCGACAGCGTCTCAAATGCACGTTGGGAAAGTATCGGACGTGCGTTCGGCAGGAACCCCCCCAACGTTCGATAATTCATCCCAATCGTAATTGCCCCGTACACCGTGTCATGGGATGCGGGCAAATCTCTTATGTCTGTAGCCGCCACATCAAGGAAAGAACGCGCATCGTTATATTGCCCCCGCTGGAGCAGGGCGACTGCGGTGTTGGTCTGCGCACGAACGGCAAGTGCGATATTGCCGCTGTTTTGCGC
>JAYVFX010000141.1:0-9594 GCA_043772795.1 Deltaproteobacteria bacterium | reverse complement strand
TACGGCGCATACAAGATGCGGGGGCTTGAGCCCACTACATGATGAGTTCGGCTATTCCTAACCACAAGAATCAACCTGAATGACGGAGAACCCTTTTTTCCACCGAGCGGCATCGTATCATTATGATACTGATACTTTCAAGCAAGGTAACCCGGATGAAACCCTTCGACAGGCTCAGGACAGGCGAGAATTAGGGGACGTTGCAGAGAAATTCGGGTTATTGTGACGAATGAGGAATGAGGAACGCGGAATGATGAATGGAAACAGCAGGGTTCCGCCTTACGTGCAGAAGGGAAGGAGAGTAGAACACCGAGAGAAAAAGCGCTACTACAGTCACGAGACAAATGCATGGCGTCGCAAACCGATCCGATTGTCCAAATCCAGCGGCTGGTACGAACCCAATAAGAAAATTTGGATCAGGTCTTTACTTTAAGAATAGAGAACGTCTAGGGTCTAGAGTCACAAAGTGTTAAGGCGAAAAATAGGGGACATTGCGGCTTTTATGGCTTTAGCGGCGTAGGGCGCGTCCCACGCGCCATCCTGTCGGCGATAAAATTGTGCAGGGTCACAAACGGTCAGAGTCACAGAAAGTCTAGGCGTCTGAGAATCGAGGAGTCTGAGAGTCACAGAAAGTCTAGGCGCCTGAGAGTCAAGGAGTCTGGGAGTCGCAAAAAGTTCGGTGTTCGGAGTCCGAGGTCCGAAATCAACGGAAAAGAAAGGGGCGAACCGCGAAACGAGGAAACTTCGCACCTGCTTCATGGCGGGCGGAGTCGGACTCTGCCCGCGGCAACGATAGCCAATCTCCCTTCGATCTTTGCCACCACTTCGGGTTGCTGCAGGAGAGATTCGACAAGACGGACGATGAACGAGGCGGTTGCATTGCGCGGTAACTCCAACACGATAAGCCCGGTATAGGCAGCCGGAACGTAATTGCGAATGTCGGCGAAACCAAAATCGCCGGTCATCAGGCAGATGTGGTGTGACTAGGCATAGGCGGCAATTGCTGGATCTTTGGCGCTCCCCAAGCCAATGTCCCGCACGTCCGTCGCTTCATGACCATAGCGCTCGATCACTGATTTGAGCGAACGAGGCAAGTCAGCATCAATTAAGAAATGCATGTGGAATCGTTACGCAGGCGGGAGGGGATGATGTTCTTCCTGGTCGATGACCTCACTGGCATAGGTCAACGCCGCGCACACGTCAGCTTCGCTGACTCCGTACTCGTGGGAGATCTCCTCGATGCTCATGCCTCCCGCCAGACCACCAATAATCCGCACGATGGGTACACGTGTGCCGCGAATGACGGGTTTGCCGTGCTGAATGGCTGGGTCGATAACAATACGGTCGTTCATACAACTCCCCTTCCGTGCTTTGTAAGCTGCCATTCTCTGAGAAAGAGCAACATAAGTCCAGAGTCTCGGAACGTCCAGGGTCACAGAAAGTCTAGGAACCTGAGAGTCTAGGAGTCGTAAAAAACGATGAATGCTGAATGATGAATGAAGACGGGGAAAAGACGAAAGGAAGATTGTGGAATATGCTGGAGATCTTCCAAGCTACTTTATGGAAGGGATTGGTTGACGGAGGACAAGGGTTCCGGTGTCGACTTCAACCGTAAACCGGAACAGCCGCAACACATTCATTCCCACGATTCCATCAATCTTCAACGCGTGAGGAAAGGCAAGGACAATAGCAGTGACGTTCGCGAGCCGGAATCCTCCGATCTGAAACTCTCGGAGGGTCACTACGGGTGCGTGAAAAATGGCTCCCTGCGCCGGAGCAATGGCAAGTATTCGGTGAGAGACGATCATGAGGTCTAATAAAGAGACGATGTCCTTGCTCAATGCGGTGTAGGCAGCTCTAGTGTCGATGAGAAACTCGAACGTCTGCTCGTGCACGCATACGGGAACGAGCAGCAACCCTCCATGGGCAAGCCGTCCCCGAACTCGGCTAGCAGAGGGCAAGCATGGCCTCCACATCCTGTGGGATCGGGTCTCCGGCAAAGAAAATGAACAAGCGGGCAGTTGGGTGCTGCGCGAGGTAGTTCTTTGCCGCCTGATACACGGCGCGTTTGTTGGGGTGGTGCTTGAGGATCTCTCCTCCTATGGGCGCATCTGCTTTATTCCATGTCGTCACCTTGGTCGCGCCCCAGTCATTGACGAAGGTTTTCCGCATATGCGCGATCGTCGTGATCTGCGGCGTACGGTCTGCCCTTTTTTCATACTCCTGTGCCGCGAACGAATTTTCGTGTAACTGGGAGCGCATGTGAGTGGTTCTTGTCGCCATAAGAGACCTCCTGGAAGTGAGGAAAGCCTACCTGGTACCGTTGCTTCTCTCAAGCGGAGTAGGCGCCAAGTGCTACGGGAGCCGTGGTCTCAGAAAATGAGTAATAGACATTATGCGAAATGAGCTACAATGGGTTGGTGCTTGAGTATAAACGATTGAAAAAAGACCGACGGCGATTGCTGGCATTGACTGGATTGACACACCGAGAGTTTGTGGTGTTGCATCAGGCGTTTCGCACGGCCTATGCGACCGTGTCCCCCGGGGGCAGAACTGCGGACGGCCGGGTCCGTCAGCGAGAGGCGGGAGGGGGGCGCACAGGGCAGCTGAGCACGACAGAGCAGAAACTGCTGTTTAGCCTGGTGTATCAGAAGACCTATCCACTGCAGGCCCTGCTGGGCGAGGTCTTTGGGCTGAGCCAGTCATGCGCGAACCGATGGATCCATCGGTTGCTGCTGATTCTGCAGCAGGCCCTGGACGAGTTGGGCGTGCTGCCGACCCGCGTGCCCAGCAAGTTTGTTCCCCAGGAACGCCGCCACCAGGAAGCGGCGGCGCTGATTATCGACGGGACCGATCGGCGCCGGCAGCGCCCGAAAAACCCGGCCCAACAGGCCTTGCCCTACAGTGGCAAGCAGAAAACGCATAGTGACAAGAACATCGTGGTGGTCAATGCCAAGACCAAGCGCGTGGGCTATTTGAGTCAGACGTATGCGGGGAAGATGCATGACAAAAAGATCGTCGATACCGAACCGATTCGCTATCCGCGGGGAACGATCCTATATCAGGACACCGGCTTTCAGGGGGATGCCCCCAGAGTGCAGCAAATTCACCAGCCGAAAAAAAGCCGCGCCAGGGCGCGTTAACCCGCGGGCAAAAGCGCCACAACCGCAAACTGTCCCGCGTCCGGGTCCGCGTGGAGCATGCTTTGGCGGGAGTGAAACGCTCCCGGATCGTGAAGGACGTCTTTCGCAATACCAAAGCGGATTTGTCAGATTTAGTAATGGTCGTCGCATGTGGGTTACACAATCTCCGCGTGCGGTACCGCAAACGGCGACTGCGAACATGAAAGAAAGTTATTTCGCATAATGTCTATTGATGAAAAACCATCCAGAGTCACAAACGGTCTAGCGGTGTAGGGCACGTACCACGCGCCATTGAATCGGCGACAAGAATGTCCAGGGTCATGAAAAGTTCAGGGTCCAGAGTTAAGAAAAGTCTGAGAGTCACGCGGAAAACGAAACGGTAAAACGGCGAATGGGAGAACTGGTAAACGACGCGAAAAGATAGCTTGTAAGGCCAGGATCAGCATGCTACACGGTAGGTTATTGGAGACACTGGAGGCCTACGCAGAATCATATCCATCGATTGCACGCGCGAGGGGAACGCCTGTATCAACGTCTGCAGAAGAAGATCGCCCCGCGCTACAAAGGCCAGATCATCGCCATTGAAGCTGAGTCGGGCCAATATATGATTGGCAAAGATGAGCTGCGGGTTGCGCTGGCGGCAGTGAAAAAATTTCCTGGTAAGAAGTTCAACTTCTTTCGTGTCGGTTATCCTGCAGTTCATAAACTTCGTGCTCGTGCATGCTGAAGGGAAAAGTCAATCGGCATGGGGAGCCGCGGGTTTCCCTCTCTCTGATCCGGCAGCGCCCCGTGCGGTTTGCTGCGGTGCTCGACACTGGGTTCAACGGGTACCTCAAAGTTTGGGGGTCTGAGAGTCTGGGAATCATAAAAAGGCTAGAGTCTCGCGGTAACGAGAAAAAGAACGGAGAGGCCGCAACGGGAGGGATCGTGTGCGTAGCGCGCGCTACACCGTAACCGGGCGCTCTTTCATAATAGCATCGAGCGCTTGCAGCGTCTGCAACACGGTTTCGAGCTGTGCCAGTGGGAAGACCGTTGCGCTGTCACTTAACGCACGCTCTGGGTCACGATGGACTTCCATGAACACGCCGTCGACACCAACAGCCACTGCAGCGCGTGCCAGTGGAGCAATAAACTCCCGTTGCCCGCCAGACATGTTCCCCTGCCCTCCGGGTAATTGCACGCTGTGGGTTGCATCGTAGACGACCGGGTATCCGGTACGGGCCATAATGGGTAATGAACGAAAATCCGAGACCAGATTGTTATAGCCAAACGAGACGCCGCGTTCGGTTAACAAGATGCGTTGATTGCCGGTTGAAGCGACTTTGGTTGCAGCGTGACCGATATCTGCTGGGGCAAGGAATTGTCCTTTCTTGATATTCACAACCCGACCGCTTTGCCCAGCCGCTAATAAGAGATCCGTTTGACGGCAGAGGAAGGCCGGGATTTGTAGGACATCCACGGCGTCAGCCGCGGCCTTCGCTTCTTCAGGCGAATGCACGTCCGTCAGTACGAGGACGCCGCACTGTCGTTTTGCTTCAGCAAGAATGGAAAGTCCTTCTTCCATGCCACAGCCACGAAACGACTCACTCGAAGTGCGGTTGGCCTTGTCGTACGAAGATTTGTAAATGAAAGGAATGCCGAGACGGTCTGTCAGCGTTTTGAGCGCCTCGGCATGGAATAGCGCAGAATCCCGTCCCTCGATCACACACGGACCAGCGATCAGGACAAAGGGTAGGTTGCCACCACAGGCGATTGATCCGATATGAACGACATTGGGAACAGCTTCGCGAATCATGGGCGTTCAGCTCCGCTGACGCGTCGCAACGGGGTTTCCTGGATACCTAACCGCCGCTGCAGAGCCGCCCGCACAAAACCGGCGAACAAGGGGTGACAATCGAAAGGCCGTGACTTCAGTTCCGGGTGAAACTGTACACCGACGAACCAAGGATGTTTGCGGATCTCGACAATTTCCACCAGCCCACCATCGGGCGAAAGCCCACTAAAGGTCATGCCCTTTGCCGCATAGCGCTCACGGTACTCGTTATTGAATTCATAGCGATGGCGATGTCGTTCAGAGATTTGTGCTTGACCATAAAGCTTAGCGGCGATGGTCCCGTCTTGGAGCGTACATGGATATGCACCTAGCCGCATTGTCCCGCCTTTTTGCACTAGGCTGCGCTGTTCATCCATCATCGCAATGACCGGATGCGGGGTGTTTTCGTCGACTTCGGTGGAGTTGGCCTGAGCAAGTCCGCAGACATTACGGCCAAACTCGATGACCGCCATTTGCATACCGAAACAAATGCCGAAGAATGGCACTCCCTCTTCGCGGGCATATTGAACAGCGGCGACTTTTCCTTCAGTGCCACGTGGGCCAAACCCCATCGGCACCAGCAGGCCGTCAGCTTGACGAACAGCCTCGGGAAGGGTCCCGCCCTCAAGTTGTTCTGAGTCGATATGCTCGATTTCGACCCGGCACTCGTTGGCAAGCCCGCCGTGGACCAGTGCCTCATTCAGGCTTTTGTAGGAATCGATCAGGTTGACATATTTACCGACCATGGCGATACGCACCTGCTCGCGGGGGTTCTTGTAAATGTGGACGATGCGTTCCCACTTACTGAGGTTCGGGCCGCCGGTCCACATGTTGAGTTTTTCTACAATACGTTCGTCTAGTCCTTCCTGATGGAACACAAGCGGAACTTCATAGATACATTCAACGTCTTTGGCGGTAATCACCGCGTTGTCATTCACGTTGCAGAAGAGGGCAATTTTGGCTTTCACTTTCGCATCAAGGTAGCGATCCGTACGACACAGCAAAATGTCGGGTTGAATACCAAGACTGGTGAGTTCTTTCACACTGTGTTGGGTCGGTTTGGTTTTGAGTTCCCCGGCGGCAGAAATAAACGGCACTAAGGTGAGGTGTACGTAAAGGACATGCTCACGGCCCCAATCCCAGCGGAGCTGGCGAATCGCTTCGATGAACGGTAAGCTTTCAATATCACCAACAGTTCCTCCAACTTCACAGATTGAAACATCGAACCCGACAGCAGCCGCGAGGATGCGTTGCTTGATCTCATCGGTGATGTGCGGGATCACTTGCACCGTCCCGCCGAGATAGTCGCCCTTACGTTCGCGGGCAATGACCGTGTCGTACACCTGACCGGTGGTGAAGGTATTCTTCCGGCTCATGAGGGTCGAGACGTAGCGTTCGTAATGACCAAGGTCGAGATCGGTTTCGGCGCCATCGTCAGTGACGTAAACCTCGCCGTGTTGGAACGGATTCATGGTGCCCGGATCGACGTTAATGTACGGGTCCATTTTTAATAACGTGACTTTCAGGCCACGACTTTCGAGCAGTCCGCCAATTGAGGCGGCGGCGATCCCTTTGCCCAGAGACGAAACAACACCACCAGTGATAAAAATAAACTTTGTCTTGCGACCTTCTTTCCCGTGTTCATTGGTGCTCATGGCAGTGTCTCCTCTGCACGCCGCAGATCCTCCGGCGTATCGATTTCAATTGTTGGACGTTCCGTCTCACTCACGGTAATGCGATATCCCGATTCCAACGCACGTAACTGCTCAAGCTGTTCGGTTTGCTCCAGTGGCGTCCGCGGCAACTGCGTAAACGTAAAAAGAAAATCCCGGCGGTAGACATAGAGCCCAATGTGTCGGTAGCCCAAGATTGTCTCAGGATTTGGGATTTGGGATTGAGACTTTGAACTTTGAACTTCTTGTTTCTGTTCCTTGCTCCCTGCTCCTTGCTCCTTGCTCTTTACTTCCTGATCCCTGTTAAAAGGAATTGGGCTGCGCGAAAAATATAACGCATAGCCGCTGCGGTCTGTAACGACTTTTACGACGTTGATATTCTGCCATTCGGTGCCATCATAGATCGGGGTTTTCACTGTCGACATCACCGCGGTGGATGCATTCTTGAGTGCGGCAACGGCATCTTCGACCATCGCTGGCGGAAAGAACGGCAAATCTCCCTGTACGTTGACAATAATATCAGCGTCGAGCCGTTGGGCAACCTCAGCGAGACGATCGGTACCGGTTGGATGATCGGTGCGGGTCATAGCAATTTCTCCACCGATCCTCTGTATGACATTGGCGATACGGTCATCGTCAGTCGCGACGATCACGCGCGCCAACCCACGCACCAAGCGAGTTTGTTCATAGACGTGTTGAATCATGGGCTTGCCGCGCAGCAATGCCAGCGGCTTTCCAGGGAAGCGAGTGGACCCATAGCGAGCAGGGATCAATGCAACAACTTCCATGCTCAACTCACGCAGCGTGTAATGTTGGAATCGACGGAGAAAAGTCCGACCACGGGGCCTGACTATACGGAAGAAGCTGGAGGACGTCAAACTGAGTTTTCCCATAGCTGACGCTATGGGCTATCGCATGTCGCCTCTAGCGAGGCTCGATATAACCCTGGAGGGGCGACGTAATCTTTCCCACGGGGTAAACGTGGGAAAGAAAAATCATTCCACCGGATTCAATAAAACAATAGCCACCCCAGTTCCTTCGAGTTCAATCGACGCTCGGCCTCTACTCGTGGCTGGGCACGTACCAGTGTATTCGATGCCAATTAACGCACCTCCACTGGGAGGCTGTAGGAAAAAGGTCTTTCCCAGGCTGACGCGAAAATCGTTGTTATCGGCGATAAGGGTCACCGAGCCTTCCAGGAAAACAGAACACTGACTGGTCAAGGGGAAAAGCCGCCGTCCGATGGAGGTAGCGCCATTGCAAAATTGGATCTGTCTCGGCACGCCAAAAAGACTACAGCCTAGCGGCGGCCCACCACCAACTGTGTCGTTATCGACAATCGTAGGAGTTGGCAGAAAGGCAGACGCCCACTGAAATATACGTTGATTGGTATACACAATATCAAAGGGCTGATTGAAATTCAGAGACGAGCCATCTTTGATTTTAATGAATGTATCAAGGGTGCTTCCAGGCGCGAGCGTATTGCACACTCGGTTAC
Organism: Deltaproteobacteria bacterium; assembly: GCA_043772795.1. Classification (GTDB taxonomy): domain Bacteria; phylum Desulfobacterota; class Binatia; order Bin18; family Bin18; genus VGTJ01. Next base: position 1,467 of record JAYVFX010000141.1, on the reverse strand, counting down.
CATTACTGTCGAGCCAATCAAAGTCACTGTTAGTGAATATTTTTCCTCCCTGAGTGAGACTGAGATTCGTATCGCAGGCAAAAAACTCGCCTGTGGAGGCTGTCCGCGTTTCGGGTGCATGCTCCGCTGTCAGTGCAGCGCTACTTTGCGGACGGACTTGCGCGATTTGGATTTGTCCGTGGGACTGGCAGGGATTGGTCGCTGCGATACTCGCTCTCCCACCAGTTGCATCAGTTGCGGATTGCGTGGCAGTGGTGCACGCGGCTTCATCAATCTCAGGGGGAACAGCACCAGTAATGGCAAAGTTCTGCATACTTTCCTGCCATTGGACGCGTGTGTGTCTACCCGCTTGCGGGAAATTCGACACAACAAAACCGCCGCTTAATCCCCGTACGAAGGACCCAAGTCCTAGAGTTGTAACCGTGAATATTGAGCGTGCAAACTCAACTCCGTCTTTTAGTGCGCGCAGAGTATGAACTCCATCCGGCAGGTCGCTCCAGTTCACCAGCAAGCCAAAACCGTTATTGGTATCCCCACACGTTGAGGCAGTATCACTCCGGCCAGTGCCATACGCTGCTTGCAGTGTGATGCGACCATCGACTTCGATGTCAATCCGTTTGGCGTCACAAACCCAGCCGGAGATCACACCAATCCCACTCTGGAACGAGCCTGATAGGGGGTTTTCGAGCTTAGTGCCTGGGCTGGAGGGAGTCCCATCTGCTGGACTCTCAGTAGCACCAATAATACTGAAATTCTGGATGCTTTCCTGCCAGCGAATACGGGTCGTCTGCCCACTTTGGGGGAAATTTGGCAGTTGCGAGTCTCCGCTGAGGCCAGTAGAAAACTGCTGATTCAGCCCTAGCGTACCGACGATCACAGTCGTACGAGCGAACTCTACACCATCACGCAAGGCCCGGACGGTATAATTGCCGTCACGCAGGAGGTTCCAGTTGACGAGTAACCCGAAGCCGTTATTGGTATCTCCGCAGGCTGTCGCGGTATCGCCTCGTGCGGTACCATAGGCTGCCTGTAGAGTGGCGGTAATGCCGCCGCCACTCACTTCGATATCAATGCGGCCTGCCTCACAGGCCCAACCCGAAATGATGCCAATACCGCTTTGAAACGAGCCTGGCTGCGGGTTTTCCAACCTGGTCTGTGCGAACACAGCACCAGGGGCCGTAATACTAAAAACCATAGAGAAGATGAAGACGAGGTAGAGCCGAGCCTGTTTCCTGAGCATAACTTCCCTTACTGTGCCGCTGTGAGTAGAAAGGCACATTTATCTCAACAACGGAATCTCTTCTATCCAGATGTAGCGCAGTGAGAGTGAACGGTCAAATACTAAAAACGCCGACCATGGGGAAACAGTAAGGCCTCGTAAGCCAATAACCGTTCTGTTTCATGTCACCGTGAACCGTGGTGTTAGCCTGTCAGGGTAGAGTCCATGACGGTGAAGTGTACCAGTGG
>JAYVFX010000140.1:0-5763 GCA_043772795.1 Deltaproteobacteria bacterium | reverse complement strand
ATTGTCACGAGTGATGACCATGAAATTCTCTGAACTAACCGAGCAGGTGCGTGCATGGCTGCAACGTCAGGGACGAGTCTCGTACCGCGCCCTCAAGCGTGAGTTTGAGCTTGATGACGATGATCTTGCTGACCTCAAAGCCGAGTTGATCGATGCCCAGCGGGTGGCAATCGATGAGGATGGGAAAGTGTTGGTGTGGGCCCAAGAGCAAAGAGTAGGGAGCAAGGAGCAGGGAGCAAGAGGCGAAAGCCGTTCAGCGTCAGAACAGCTTCAAGGTCCAAAGCCTGCCCTGAGCCTAGTCGAAGGGTCCGAAGTCCGGAGTCAGGAAATCCAGCCCCTAACCCCTAACTCCCAGCCCCCGGCGGCGGAACGCCGCCAACTGACGGTGATGTTCTGCGATCTGGTCGGTTCGACGGCACTTTCTGAACGACTCGACCCGGAAGATTATCGCGAGGTCATCCAAGCCTATAACGAAGTCTGTGCCACTGCGATTCAACGGTTTGACGGACACTTGGCAAAGTATCTGGGCGATGGACTGCTGGTGTACTTTGGCTATCCCGTCGCGCATGAGGATGACGCCCAGCGCGCCGTGCGAGCGGGGTTAGAGATCACCGAAGCGTTGCGACACGAGGTTCCCTCTCCCCGTCAGGGAGAGGGACAGGGTGAGGTCTGTCTCCAAGTCCGCATCGGCATTCACACCGGGCTTGTGGTCGCGGGCGAGATGGGAGCAGGAGAGACGCGGGAGCCGTTGGCCATTGTCGGTGAGACGCCAAACCTTGCTGCCCGTTTGCAAGCTTTGGCAGAACCCGACACCGTCGTCATCAGTGCCGCTACACAGCGATTAGTAGACGGATTTTTTACTCTTCGTGACCTCGGCTTTCATTCGCTGAAGGGACTTTCGATACTCGTGGCAGTGTACGAAGTCCAGGGAGAGAGTGGAATCCACAGTCGCTTTGAACTTGCCGTCACGACTGGTCTCACGCCGTTGGTCGGCAGAGAGGAAGAAATCGGCGTATTAGAGAAGCGCTGGGAGCAGGTGAAAGCAGGAGAGGGGCAGGTCGTATTGCTTCGGGGCGAGGCTGGGATTGGCAAATCACGCCTTGCCCGTGTTGTCCGCGAGCGAGCAGCGGTGGACCGCCACGCCTGGCTGACCGTGCGCAGTTCGCCGTACTATCAGAACAGTGCCTTTTATCCGGTCATCAATGTTCTCCAGCGTGCTCTGTCCTTCCGTCCGGACGATACACCGGAAGAGAAACTCGGCAAACTGGGCAATGCGATACTGCGGACGGGGATGAATCTGGAAGAAAGTCTGCCCCTGCTGGCCTCCCTCCTCGCGCTTCCAAGCACGAGTTTATCCCTGCCGTCACTCACCCCGCAAAAACTGCGCGAGAAAACGCTGCACACGTTGGTCTCGCTGCTGTTGGAGGAAACGAAGCTGCGGCCCGTGTTGGTGATCTGGGAAGATCTGCACTGGACGGATCCATCGTCGCTGGAATTCGTCAATCTACTGATCGAACAAGCTCCGACCGCTCGCTTACTTATGCTGCTGACGTGCCGCCCGGAATTCACGCCAGCGTGGGCGATGCGGTCCCACGTTACGCATCTCACGCTTGGTCGTTTAGGTCGCACGCATGTTGAGGCGATGATCGGGAAAGTTATCGAGGATAAAGTTCTTCCCTCCGAAGCGATACAACAGATTGTGACGAAGGCAGATGGGGTGCCGCTATTTGTGGAGGAGTTGACAAAGAACATTGTCGAGTCCGTAGGGGCAACCGGCCGGTCGCCTCTACAATTGGGAATTCCCGTCACTTTGCAAGACGCGCTCATGGCCCGGCTGGATCGGCTTGGGGAAGCAAAAGAAGTCGCGCAACTCAGTGCGACGCTGGGCCGTGAGTTTTCCTACGAACTCCTCCATGCTGTTTCGTCTTTGGATGAATCAGCCTTGCAGCAAGCCTTAGGGAAGTTGGTCGAAAGCGAACTGCTCTACCAGCGCGGGTTGCTGCCGCAGGCGCAGTACGTCTTCAAACATGCCCTGATTCAAGACACGGCCTATCAGTCGTTACTGAAAAGCACCCGGCAAAAATATCACACTCAGATAGTGCAGGTATTAGAAGACCGCTTCGCAGAGCTGAAAGAGACTCAGCCTGAATTACTCGCCCATCACTACACTGAGGCGGCATTCATTGAGCAAGCAATCCCTTACTGGCAGCAAGCGGGCCAGAGAGCTGCTCAGCGCTCGGCCAATGTGGAAGCAATTGCTCACCTTAACAAGGGACTCGAGTTGCTCAAGACGTTGCCCGATACGCCTGAACGTGCCCAGCAAGAGCTGACGCTGCAAATCACTTTGGGTGTACCCTTGGTGGTCATCAAGGGTTCTGCGGCCCCGGAAGTAGAAAAAACTTACGCTAGGGCGCGTGAGCTATGCCAACAGGTAGGGGAGCCTTCACAGGTCTTTCCTGCACTATGGGGACTGTGGATGTTCCATGGTCTGCGGGCGGATTTGCAGACTGCTCATCAGTTAGGAGAACAACTTCTCACCTTGGCCCAGCGCATACAAGACTCAGCGCTCCTTTTACAAGCCCACCATGCTCTATGGACTACGTCGGTTTCCCTCGGAGAATTAGTCTTAGCTCGTGAGCATGCGGAACAGGGTGTTACTCTCTACAACCCTCACCAACACCGCTCCCATGCCCTTTTTTATGGCGGGCATGACCCAGGAGTGTGCTGCCGAGACTTTGCAGCCTGGGTTCTATGGTTGCTTGGCTATCCAGAGCAGGCCCTTGAGAGAAGTCAGGAAGCGCTGACCCTCGCTAGGGAGCTGTCCTATGCTCATAGCCTAGCTTACGCCTTGGGACATGGATCTATCTTCCACCAGCTCCGCCGAGAGGGACAAGCGACTCAAGAGCTGGCCGAGGCCCTCATGACCCTCTCGACCGATCAGGGATTTCCGCTCCCATTGGCCCGGGGAATCATTCTGCGGGGATGGGCTTTGGTCGAGCAGGGACAAACAAAGGAAGGGATTGTGCAACTGTGCCAGGGTTTGGCAGCTTACCAGGCCACAGGATCAAAAATGTTCCGGCCGCATTTTCTTGCACTACTATCCGAGGCATATAAGAGGGGAGGGCAGGTGGAGGAAGGACTAGGCGCACTGGCGGAAGCACTGGCCACAGTAGAGAAAACTGGGGAGTGTTACTACGAGGCGGAGTTGTATCGGATCAAAGGCGAGCTAATGCTCCAGCAGTTCAAAGTTCAAGGTTCAAAGTTCAACGTCGAGAATCCGCAATCCGCATTCTCCAATCCGCAATTAGCGGCGGAGGAGTGCTTCCTTAAAGCCATCGACATCGCTCGTAAGCAACAAGCCAAATCCCTCGAACTGCGCGCAACGACGAGCCTGGCGCGGTTGTGGCAACAACAAGCCTTGCAGCAGGGAGGGGGGAGCACGGAGCAGGGAGCAAAGAGCCAGGAGCAGGGAGCACGGAGCAAGCTTAAGGAAGCACACAGGATGTTATCGGAAGTGTACAACTGGTTTACTGAAGGGTTTGATACTAAGGATTTGCAAGAGGCGAAGACGCTCTTAGAAGAATTGAGCCATTGAGCGATTGAGTCATGGGGTCATAAAATGATTGGATTATGGGTATGAATACTGTGGATCGCATTCACGAACACGTACAGCACCTACCAGAGCCAGCACAGCAAACCGTCCTCGATTTTGTTGAGCAGCTCGCTCGGAGGTTGAGAGAGGAAGATCACGATTGGGCGATGTCGTCGTTGCAGGCTGCGTTGTCGGGGATGGAAAATGACATCTGGCCTGAATATGGCGAAGCGGATTTCAAGGAGAAGTGGCAGTGAGGAAATCCGGACAGCTTGCTATCGTCCAGTTTCCAACTGTTGCGCTTGGCGAGGGGAAGCCGAGGCCAGTGTTACTCGTCGCACCGCTCCCTGGCCCGTATGATGACTGGTTGGTGAGTATGCTTTCGACTCAACCGCAACAAGCGGTCGCGGGATTCGATGAAGTGATCGACCAGACTCAGACTGATTTCCAAAGTTCGGGATTGAAAGCAGCCAGCGTGATTCGTATTGCGCGTCTTGCGGTTGTCCCAGCAAGTATGTTGGTAGGAACGATTGGTGAGATCAGCTCGGACCGCCTGCAGCGGATACGACAGAGACTAGCGGGATGGATTGCCTCTCCGGAACTGGGTTAACCAACAGACTTTGATACCAAAGACGTGCAAGAGGCGAAGACACTTTTAGAAGAATTGAGTCATTGAGCCATTGTTTCATTGGGTCATTGCATCAGAGAGAGCGTTAACTCGCCAACTTGTGAAAAGAAATTCCGGTGGCGTCGAGGCTCTTCGCTTGCGCAAAGAGTTGATTCACGGTCTCGCTAATCTTTACAGATGACGGGCCTGGAACACTGCGCGTTCCGCAACGCCTGCAAATCATCGCGGGAACATTCTCGACATCTGCATAATATCCATCCCGTTCGAAATGGAGTGTGATCCGTCCCGGATTCATTGTTTTTCCGCATTCTGGACATAGTCTCAGTCGCGTTATCGCTTTCTTCTTCGTTTTCGTAGCTGACTTTTTATCCATTGATCACCTTAACTGAAAAGAGCCCTTTGTGAATGAGACGACGGATCTGGTCGATCTCCATGTGCTCCTATACACTCCGACTTCTGTGTTTCAATTGATACCAGTTTCTCTTCTCTGAGGGGAGCATCGGATTATAGGGGGGATTATGCAATTCGGCATCATTCATGACTTTCGCAATCCACGCCAATGGCGACGACCATGGCCGCAGTTCTACCGAGAAATGCTTGACCAGATCGTGCGCGCCGAAGAACTTGGCTATGACAATGTCTGGTTGGCTGAGCATCACTTCGCTGATGATGGCTACAACCCGTCACCGCTGACAACCGCCGCAGCCATCGCTGCGCGTACCAGTCGCATTCGTATCGGTACATACGTGTTGTTAATGCCGTTCCGTCATCCGGTACGTGTGGCTGAAGATGCCACCTGTATCGATATCATCTCTAATGGTCGCTTCGATCTCGGTGCTGGACAAGGATACGCCGCCGAAGAGTTTGCTGCCCATTGTATGAATCGCAAGGAACGTTCTGCGCGGCTGGCTGAAGGAGTGGAGTTAGTCCGCCGCTTATGGACTGAAGAAAAAGTGACCTTCGATGGAAAGTTTACCCAGGTGAAAGACATGACGTTGTCACCTCGACCGGTGCAGCAACCACATATCCCGATCTGGATGGGCGCGCGGGCAGAGAAGGCGATTCAACGAGTCGCACGCATGGGAGCGCACTTGATGGCAACTCTTGGTCCTGATCCTGCACCGTTGTATAAAGAGACCCTCAAAGCCCACGGATACGATCCTGAGAAATTCTTTATCGGGCACGTCGGGTTGGTGTATCTTGCCAATAGTGAAGATCAGGCCTGGGCGGATGTGCAAGATCATCTGTTTAACTCGATGGAATACTACGGAAAGATCTTGTCGGAAGCGAACGACGCGCCGGGCGACAAAGACATTTGGCATTTCAAGAGCCCGAGTGAGATGCGGAATTCAAATTTCGGTCGTGCTGCAATGATTGGCACCCCTGACCAAGTTGCCCGTAAAATGGAACCCTTCTTCAAGCGGCATAGCTGTACACACTTTGTGATCGGGATGCAGATGCCTGGTCTTGATCCGCAGAAGACGACACGGTCGTTAGAACTGTTTGCCAAAGAGATCATGCCAAGTTTTCGGGCGTGAAGCCC
>JAYVFX010000139.1:0-4295 GCA_043772795.1 Deltaproteobacteria bacterium | reverse complement strand
CAGCATCTTGCATGGAGACCTCCAGTCGTTGACCACGTCCCGTTTTGTCTCGTTGCAATAAGGCGGCGAGGGTTCCTACCGCACAATGGATACCGGTTCCTGTATCACCAATTGTTGGTCCCGGCTTCAGCGGCTCGGTGTCCGCTTTCCCCGTTACGCTCATGGCTCCACCAGTCGCCTGCGCGATCATGTCAAAACTTTTGTAGCCCGCATATGGACCGTAGGTACCAAAGCCTTTCACCTGTGCGTAGATGAGCCGTGGATTGATCTTCTCCAACACTTCATAGCCCAGGCCCAGCTCGGCGATGGCTCCGGGCCCATAGTTCTCAACGAGCACGTCAAAATGAGGGACGAGCTGTTTGAGGAGCGTTGTCCCTTTCTCGCTCTTTAAGTTTAGCGTGAGACTCTTCTTGTTCGCATTCAGGAGCAAGAAGTATGGTGCATCTACTCCCGGCTTTTCGGTGAGCAAATACCGCCCTTGGTCTCCTCCTTTAGGAGATTCGACTTTAATGACCTCTGCCCCAAGAAAGGCCAGAATTTCTGTGGACGATGGTCCAGCCTCAAATTGGGTCAGATCAAGAATCTTGATGTGATCCAGCGCTTTCATAGATTCCCCTCCAACATGTGATGTAGCGGCAGTGTACTCTTTTCTGCCGCCAAGGGGAACCTTGATCTGCGCCAGAGGACAATCAGGTCAGGATGAAGGTTACAGGCGTTATTGTTTTCCTAAATGATTTATGCCGGAGGGAACGAATTTTTTGTAGAGACGCCCCGCCGGGGCGTCTCTCTACGTCCATTGGAGATGATGCCTAAATCGGCATTTCACTTAGGATTCCTCTATTGAGCTGCTAGGTCTGTAGATGGATCAGTCTATTGTGTGTCGCTCGCTGAAGGAGCAGCTGCCGGGGTGGATCCGTTTCCTTCTTGCTCCGGAGTGTCTTCATTTGGAGTATTTGCTGGATCGGTGGAGTTTCCAGAGGTAGTTTTGGGGGCTTCTTTTGCTGATGCCTTGGCAGTTTCTGCCGGAGGGGCGGGAGATTTGAAATTTGCTGCGGGAGGAAGCGTATCGTCGACTGTTTTGGCTTTGTCGTTGGTTGGTGTGTTGGTGTAGTGGACAACTCCTCGGGAGTCGACCCATTTGTATAACGACCCTTGAGCATGTGCTGACGTAGGTCCATATACGAGCCATGCCAGAACCGCGACAAGAATACATTGATGCACAAGGCACTCCTCATTCCACAGAATGGCCTCATGGTGACACCCTTGGGAGAGGAATGCAACTGTGACGGTGCATGTGCTATAGGAGCGAGTGTGAAGAAAACAGTGAAGAAACCCGCATCCTCACAGCCTCGTCGGCCACCACCGCTTCACCAAGGGTTAGCAGAGGAAGCCATTGAGCGACTCGGACTTCATGGCGTAACGACGAAACGGATGTTTGGTGGGTTGTGTTCCTACGTCGAAAACAAACCCTTTATTTTCCTGCTCGAGGAAGATTTCGCGCTCAAACTTCCTGCTGAGCAGTTGCGCAATGGCCGTGCTCAGGGAGACGGGCGGATTTTCAATCCTGGCGGTGGGGATTTTCTCATGCGCGAGTACCTTGCCTTGAGTGACCAGGCATTGATGGATGATGCGCAAATCGACATGTATGTACTTGCGAGTTACCGCTTTGTTGCCGGGCAAGGAGGCGGGAGCGAAGTGGAAGATCTGGGATACGAGGATTTGTTGCGTGGGCGTGATGAGTTGTACAAGCGAAAAATGTAGTCGAGTGAAAATCTCTCAATCTTCTGCAGTCGCGAGTACCTTATCAGTAAAGAAAACCCACCAATGATGCGGATTGTGGGGCATCCTGTTCTTTTCCTCTCCCTTGAGGGGAGAGGACACAGGAGAGGGTGATCGTCGGGATTGCCCCCTCTCTCTGGCTCTCTCCCGCCAGGGGAGAGAGGACTCGATACCGAAGCTCTCTGCTTTTTTCACTTCACATCTTACTGTAGCGTTTCTTATTGATACGCTACCCCGTCATGCCCGCGCAGGCGGGCATCCATGCGGTTTCTCCACGCCAGTCGGCCTTTTCCTGAATTCCCGCTTTCGCGGGAATGACGCCTCGGCTTTTCACTCGGTAAGAAACTACTCTTCAAAGGAGGTCTCACTCCTTATTGGGGTCTGTTTTTTATCCTCGTGACCTCTTGTGTTACGATAGACAAGGTTTTAGGTTCACCCTCGATCCAACCCTGTCTTGTAGGGTGCTTGACTACTTGTGCTGTAAGGAGGAGCCGCATGGTGCTGAATCGCTTTCCGTTGCTATTGTCTGCACAACTTGTAATCGTTACTCTTTTCTGTTCATCGTGTGTCGCGCCGAAAAATTCACAACGGATGATGGCCGCGGATGTTTCGGCTCACGCTAGTGCGCCCCAGCCCGAGGGACAACTGTATCCGTCGCCCGCCAATCCTCTGACTTCTGCCCAGGCCCGTAACCCTTATGGCGCTTTGCCTATGAGCTTTGAACCGAACCGCGGGCAGACCGATGCGCAAGTGAAATTCCTGTCGCGCGGGCAGGGGTACTCGCTGTTTCTTGCTGCGACTGAAGCGGTGCTTACGGTTGACAAACCCCAGAAGACTGGGGAAACGACTCATCCCCCGCTACAAACCTCCCTCCCGCCAGCCCCCTCAGTTGTACGGATGCAATTGCTTGGGGCGAATCCCACCCCACAGGTTACGGGAATGCGCGAGCTGCGGGGAAAGGTGAACTATCTGATTGGCCGTGACCCAACGCAATGGCAGACGAATATCCCGACGTATCGTCAGGTCCGGTATCAAGCTGTCTATCCGGGGGTGGATCTGATCTATTATGGCAATCAACGCCAGCTTGAGTATGACTTTGTTGTTGCCCCAGGGGTCGATCCTACTACTATTCGTTTCGCTTTGACTGATCAGGCTGGACAACTTCTCCCACAAACCATCGATGCAAACGGAAACCTGGTATTGCAGACGACGGTGGGTGAGTTGCGATTCCATAAACCTTTTGTTTATCAGGAAGAGCAGGGCGTGAAAAAGCAGGTGGAGGGGCAGTATGTTTTTCTGCCGCAAGGGTCCCCTGGTACGTTGACCTCACCTTCCCACGTTGGTTTCCATGTGGCTGCATACGATACGACCAAACCACTAGTGATTGATCCAGTATTGATGATCGTCTACTCCACCTTTCTGGGCGGCGATCGTGGTGATGCGGCCTTTGCTATGACGCTTGATGCGGATCATAACGTCTACCTGGCGGGACAAACCCTGTCGGCGAACTTCCCCATTACTGCATCGGTGATTGATACAACCGCAGATATGAATAACGGGGATGCCTTCGTTGCCAAACTGAATGATACCGGCACCGAATTGCTGTATGCCACGTACTTAGGCGGCCCTGGCGCTGATGTGGCCAAGGCGATCGCGGTCGATAGCGAGGGCAATGCGTACATCACGGGAGAAACCCTTGCTCCAGATAAACTGAATCCGGTCTTTCCGACCACTGACGGAGTTGTGCAGCCAACGGCGGGCGGTGGTCTGTCTGACGCCTTTGTTGCTAAGCTCAACGCTACTGGTAGTGAACTGCTGTACTCAACGTACCTGGGCGGGGAAGCCTATGACCGCGGGAATGGCATTGCGCTCGACGCCGATGGTAATGCGTATATCGCCGGGCAGACCTTGTCGGATTTCTTTCTTCTCAAATCAGGAACCGAGACCGTTTTCGGTAATGGTCCATTGGCTCCGAATAATAGTGCGGCGCTTCCCCACGATGCCTTTGTTGTTAAACTCAACCCAACTGGTACTGCACGGGAGTACACCGCTGTGTTCTCTGCGCGAGCGTTCGAGGATGCTACAGCGATTGCTGTCAACGCAGACGGAGAGGCCTATATCGTTGGCCGCACTACTTCTCTTGATTTCCCTTTGACACCAAATGCGCTTAGAGGGAAAGGTGGAGTCGATGGAACGAGCGATGCTTTCGTTACAAAGCTCAATGTTACTGGGACGAGATTGTTATACTCCACGTTTCTGGGAGGTATTGGCGATATCATTCTCGACCCGAGTGGGGAGGTCGCGTCGGCCGTCGCTATTGATAGTGCCGGAAATGCCGTCGTTACTGGGATCACCCGTGCTCCTGATTTTCCCACCACCAAGGGGGCCATCGCAGGTGAGCGTCGTGGAGAGCAAGATGGCTTTCTTTCTATCCTTGACGTGAATGCTCCTATTCCCGTCACCGATGAGGATCGCAAGCCTTTATACTCCACCTACCTGGGTGGCAATAACGTGTT
>JAYVFX010000138.1:0-5707 GCA_043772795.1 Deltaproteobacteria bacterium | reverse complement strand
GGAGGGGGCAACTGGCGAATATCACAACGATTGTACGGGTAATCGACCGGCAGGAGTTCGTAGTGAATGTGATACATGCTCATGGGGTTATCTTGGTGCCCGGACTGGATACGCCGTGCCATGAGCCCGCCCCTGGCTTTCTGTGCGAAACATCTTCCTGAATTACCGGAGGTATCTTCTCATACTTTGCTCTGAGGCGGAAGGTAGAAAACATTAACCGTAATCCGACTTTTGCTACCCGGCATCGTTCATCTTTCGGCGTTCTTCATTCATGGAACTTCTTCCCAAGGGCGAGCGCCTCTTCGTAGCGCACCGCTATACGATACTATACGAAGACCTCACACTCCCTGCTACCAAAGATGACAAAGAGTGAGGGACCCGAGGGGACGTTGCTCATGGTCCTTGGGAATGTTGTGAGGAAGAAGCGGGCGCTGCCACAGTAAAGACCTGACCTCAAATCCTGCTACTGAGAGGCTATCCGGAAACTAAGTCCCTTAAAAAACAACAGGTTAGGCTCGAATGGGAACGAGCCCCAAATTCGCTCTTTTCCAAGAATCCGCCAAATTCCTGAGTACTTGGAATATCGTCCTATTCTCCGCAATCGCCAAGCATTTGATTTATTAGCTATTTATTCCCGGAGAGCCTCTGAATGCTCCGATTGAACAGTGCAAGTGTGGCGTGTATCAAAGAGTAACAGGCTGTTATTCTTCTAGCTCAGATCGGCGGGCAGCGTTTCGCCTATGCTCGCCCTACTTTACTGGCACCTCAGTCAAGCTTCAGGCGGAAAGATTAAAAAGATTGCAACGTCCCCTATTTCCGCGCTTAGGCGGAGTGTCGCCGCTTACGCAAGTTAGGCAAGTCTGACCCCTTTAACTCACCTTTAACTCACGGCGGATATGCCTTCAAGCCAGCACGCATGGCTCCTTCAATGGTCCTATCAATATGTTCTGAACCGGGAAACATCCATTCCTCGGGATCGTACCGCCCGTCACTATACTTGTAGATCGCAAACCCCCACTTCTCAAACTCGCCCGTATAGCGCAGCCGGCAGATCGGACTCGGCTCCGCGAAGTCGCTCCGATCCAAGTACAGGTACACCCCTTTGTACCGGGGTACATACTGGAGGGCCGAGCCGCGAAACGTCTTGCTATTGAACTGCGCGACAATGGTGTCAACGCGCTGCCGAATGTCATCAGGAATGGTCTTTGTTTTCATAGCTTGATTTCCGAGATTCATCGCAACTAGGGGCTCACACTTGAGCGCCCCGCGAGCCGCCCCACGATGCGTCCTTGCCGTTTCTCCCAAACCGCGCTACGCCGCTTCGACATACTCGACATGGCTTGCTGGCTCGGGGATCGGCAAGCCGTCTTCCCGCATCCCGCGCAGGTGCAACGCGACCGCTTCACTCATTCTTTGCTTCACCTCTTCGATAGTCTTGCCCGTAGCGATGCAGCCCGGCAGGTCGGGCAGGTAAGCTGAGTAGTTTCTTTCGCCTTCTTCGATAATCATCACATAACGCATGGCTTTCACCTCTTTACTTCGTCACCCCGGCTTGCACCAACATGCTTTTTAAGGTTTTTGGATGCACATCGTCACTTGGATGCCCAGAGACCGTGACACGCCCCGGCTTGATCGGATGCTTGAATTGACGGTGGCTGCCTTCGGTTGTGACCACGTACCAACCATCATCCTTTATCAGCTTGAGAACTTCTCGTACCTTCATACTTAATGCACATCATACGATGGGTACTCACAGGAGTGGAAGCAACCCAACGCCCCAGCGCACCGCGAGCCGCCCTGCCGCGCCCTTTCAGTTTTTCCCAAACTACAACCGGGCAGCGGTCCCGTGCAGGGTTTCGTTAGGCCACAAAAGCCGCAACGTCCCCTATTCCGCGGTGTGCCTGTAGCATCTTTGACTGCTGGAGAACGAGAACACCAGCGGAGGCAACGCATCAACTCGGTACGTGTCGTGGAAGCCCAAGGGCAGCATCAAGCGACCTCACGAAGGCGCTCACGCGTGCCGTCTTTCGATGTCGGGTGGAGCGTATCAGTTAGGCGGGTCTGGTTGCCATATTTTCCGCAACCCGAATAACCATGCAACGTCCCCTATTACTGGGCCCGGACTGTTGCTAAAGTAAAGACCTGGCCCTAATGGTTTTCCCTTCCCTGCTGTGCAGCAGCAGTTCGGCATCGCTGCACTTGCACCCGGAGAATTTCTGAGAACCTTTGGAGGTCGTTAAAGATGGCAAAGCGAACGACAATTCGTCTTGTTCCTCCGCTCCAGGCAGACTTGTCCAAACTGGCTGAGGAGATGAAAGTTTCCTACAATCAGTTGGTCAACTATGCGTTAGCAAGATTTGTGGAGGCTCAAAAGGGCATGGCTGCTTTAGAAGCGCGGGCCAGGCAGGGGTCGCGGGCTGCTTTCCTGCGTGCGCTGAAAAAGGCAGATCGGAAGAAGCACGAACCAGAAGGAGCGGACGTTCTACCAGTAGGCTATGCACGCCAGGCGCTAATTGAGAGGTTAAAGAAAGCTTCGTAAAGCGGAGTGCCGCAAGTTCCGCCGTAATACACATCCGCTTACTGCGGTCGATATTGCTCGTATTCATCGTCCCCTAACCCTAATTTCCCTGCAACGTCCCCTACGTCCGATTTTTATTTTTCTCACTTCTAGTTTCTAATACCGCGGTACGGAAAAAGGGGGGAGGTCTTGTAATCATGTCAATACAAGACCTGACCCCCAAATTCCCCTATAGACCTGACCCCTTTTACCTCAAACTGTGTGAGACTCCCACTCCATATCTTGGTGTGTTTCCCCTATAGTTCCTTTGTCCTCTACCTCATGTTGCAACTTGTGCTAAACTCTGCATGGTGAATCGAGATAAGCGAAGAGGATTGATGCCATGAAATCGTCTGAATACGACCTATGGTGGCAACTGCATCTGCGCATCGCTAGGGGTGAAGCGCTTAGTGCCCAAGAACAGGCCGATTACCAAACCGGGCTCGATCGGTTAGACCTTGAAGAGGCGCAAATCGAACCAGAGAGTGTCTCGGCGTTGCGTGCAGCGCGTGCTCAGATTGATAAGCAAACGGCCGTGCATGCACAGATGCTCGTCCGCAGTGCCCAACTGGAGCGGCAAATCGCTGCACTCGAAAGTGCGTACCAACAGCTAACCGGTCGTAATCTGGCCATGGATACCCATGCCTCAACCGGAGATTGAACAAGTTCGCCAACGCTATCAGGGCCGCTGCGGCTATTGCGGCGTCACGGAAGTCTCAACCGGTGGCACACTCACCATCGATCACTATCATCCCCGTGCTGCTGGTGGCAATGATGAACCCGATAACCTCGTCTACGCTTGCGTGAAATGCAATCAGTATAAGCATGATTTCTGGCCTACCGACGCAGACCGACAACAACAGCGGCGAATTTTGCACCCCCTACATGACCATCTCTCCACCCACATCGCCTTAGACCAACAGACAGGCCGTCTTGAGGCTCGCACCGAAACGGGACGGTTTCATATCGCGCTTTTGCGACTGAATCGGCCACAGCTCATCAAACACCGCCTGAGCCAGGAAGTACAAATGATCTTGAGTGAAAAGCAACGATTGTTGGAACAGCAACTCTCGACGCTGGAACAAACCGTTGAGGCCCAAGAGCGCTACATTACCTTGCTGCAGGCAGAAATTGCACGTCTGCGCTCGACGGAGTAGCGGTGTCCCCTCTCAGCCTTCCAACCGCCCGTCCTGAGGCCGTCGCCCGGGGAACCCTTGAAGGCCCTATCCGAATCCATCCTGAGCGGCATGTCCAGGCCGTGCATAGTCGTACGACGCCTTGTTACGAGGCGTCGTGGCGGGCTGCCGCTGGGCGCTGGAATGCACGATTCAAGACCTGACCCTCTTCCCTCTATTTTCCGAACAGTCGTAATTCAAGACCTTACTAACCCTCATTACACGCCTGCGCGTGGGGGACCCCACGTCGCCTCGACGTATTCAACAAATTCAACAACATCCCCTATTTTCCCTCCCAAGGAGATGTATCACATCCCGGATGAGGCAACTGGCGCTATCGCAGTTGCTTCCCGCAAACACGCTCATCTCAACGATCGCGCTTTTATGCGAGGACGACCGTTAACGATGGAAGACTACATGAACTCACGCTGGATCTCGAAGCCGTTTCGTTTATTTGATTGTTGCCTGGAGACAGACGGCGCATGTGCCGTCGTCGTCTCGTCAGCAGAACGCGCCAGGGATTTGCAGCAAAGTCCAGTTTATATTTCCGGCATTGCCGAAGGACATCCGTATCCGGCTGATGATATTCCGGCGCGCCCAGACCCGTTTGTAATCGGCTTGAACTTTGCGACCCCACAGGCGCTACAGATGGCAGATGTAAGTTTGAAAGATTTAGACTTCCTGCAGATTTACGATTGCTTTACCTATGTCGTCTTGCTGCAACTTGAGGCCTTGGGATTCTGCAAGCGTGGGGAAGTCGCAGACTTTGTCAAAGGTGGCCGCGTGGAACTGGGAGGGGAGCTTCCGATTAATACCCACGGCGGCTTACATTCCGAAGCGCACGTTGGCGGGATGAATCACATTGTTGAAGCAACGCGGCAGTTACGTCATCAATGCGGCGAGCGACAAGTGAAAGATGCACAAGTGGGATTAGTCACTGGCTGGGGAGACTTTGGCGATGGGAGTCTGGCGGTGTTGCGGAGGTAAGAGACCGAAAGCCAGCATCTCGATGGAACCACAAAACATGCATATACTTGCTCACCGACAGTAAGGATTATTCCCGCTCAGCCTGAGCGTAGCGCAGCGAAGCCTGTCCTGAGCCTGCCGAAGGGCTCAGAACGAGCAGTGATGATTCGCTCCATGTGTTCACTCGCATGTGTTTTGATTTGGAGCTTGGCACGCCATATTTGTCACTCTGAGTGAAGCGAAGAGGCTCTCACCGATGCGAGAAATTTCTCCCGGTCCTTCAGTTCCACTTTTCCTTCTGTATACATTCCTTCTATAGTCAGCAGCATAGATCGTTCCTCTGCGCAGAATTGTATACGAAAGTATCTTAAGGGAAACCAATATCTGCTTCACTGAGGAGTTAGCTATACCGGACCTGAAGGATGCGAAAGCGTTGCGCAAACCATTAAGGGAGTGAAGAATTGATTTCCTCTATGCCTCTTCTCTCTAGCGGAAGCGCTGCCTGTAAAATCAAAACTCAACCTTCACATGGGACAAGAGAGGTACGGGCTTGTTTTCGCCTTTCATATCTGACGATGTCGTTCGTCATGGCACGGTAATCGCCACCCAACCGGTATTACCCGTCCCAGTCCGTTTTAGGTACATAGCCGACGCGTCTCCGTTCAGCCGCTGGTATGTGGTGCCTTGCATCGAGGTTATGACACCCTCTGGGTCAATCGTGCCATGCAGGATGCCGAGCAAGCCTGGCGAGCCAGCCACTCCCCAGTATGTCAGCCGGTTGTTCGCCCCGCCGACGACTCCGGTGGCAGCGCCATCCAGCAAATTCCCAGTCACGATGGGAATGCCGCTGGTATGGGCTGAGGGCGCATTTTGATCGCGGAGACCCACCACGACTCGCACGCCCCGATTGTTGACGACCGCTACCTGGCCAACGACACTTCACGACAAAGGAAACGTCGCATCTTATAGATCAAGAGCTGACCCCTAAGACTCGTGCCGCTCAGCCGCG
>JAYVFX010000137.1:0-3927 GCA_043772795.1 Deltaproteobacteria bacterium | reverse complement strand
CATTTGTGGCTCAGCTCCAGGCGACCACGTCAGGCCTGTGGGCACGACCGTATGTCGATACTGGCCCACTCTTCGAGCGCGAGTGGGCGTACCGCAGCGGACTGGGCTGGTTTGGCAAGAACACCATGTTGCTACACAAGGGCGTCGGCTCCTGGTTTTTCCTGGCGGAAATTCTCGTGGACATTGAATTAGAAGGAGAAGGTATCCCGCAGGCACATTGCGGCAAATGCACGCGGTGCCTCACAGATTGTCCGACCGGCGCATTGGAAGAAGGCTACATACTCAAAGCCCCGCTCTGTATCTCGTATCTCACGATTGAACATCGTGGAGCGATTCCGCACGAACTACGCCCGAAAATAGGAAATTGGATTTTTGGCTGTGATGTCTGCCAGGAGGTATGTCCGTGGAACGAAAAGTTCTCCCACCCACGAGAAGATTTCCTTGAAGAATTGTTTCCGTCACTAACAGAGTTGATGACCCTCAACGAAGCCAGCTTTCGTGCGCGTTTCAGTCGTAGCGCAATACGGCGCACTAAACGTCGTGGTTTGCTGCGCAACGTGGCGATTGCGTTAGGAAACAGCGGAAATCCTGAAGCGATTGATCCGCTCTGTAACGCGTTACATGACCCCGAACCACTTATCCGTAGTCACGCGGCATGGGCGTTAGGACAGTTACAAGAAAAGGAAGCGAGAATGGCTTTGCAACAACACCTTACGCGCGAGGAAGATGAGCAAGTGAAAAACGAGGTCAAGATGGCGTTGACCAAGTAGAGAGATTCGGGTGCGTCAGGCACGCTACGAGCATCTTCTCCTTTTCGGTAATGCCCAAGTAGAACAGGCTTCCAGTCTGTTACAAAATACATCCCCAACTGTCCATAATCGAACCCTAACAGTCGAATGGATCGGCGGCGATATTTATAGTTGTCAGACACTTTCAACGAATCCCGCTATTTCACACCCACCGCCCCAATCCGCGCACTGCCAGAACAGCGCCAATCAAACACAGGAGAAGAATCATCCACACTCCCCACCCTCCCCGTACTCCAGCATACGAATCCGGATAACGCGCGGCAGTGACGCCAGGAATACTTGGGAAGTTCCCGCTTCCACCACCCACTTTCAACTGTGCCTTCATACCTTTTTCCATGTGCTGCGCGATGTCACAGTGCACCAGGTACGTCTTTTTCGCACCTGGTGTGATAAAGGTACCAGTCTTGCTCCCGCGCCCATTCACTTCAAGATGAAACATCCCTTCAGGATAGAGGTACCGAGGAAGTCCGTGCAGCATCCATTGGTGACGCACGCTGTCCTCATTCTCTAGTGTCACGGTAATTTTCGTACACGGTGCAACGCCCCATTCGTGCTGATCATACGCGAATATCGTACCGTTAAACTGCTGCGCATATTTCGTTCCGGCATGCACGACAAGGGTTTGCTCTCCGACAATTCTGTCGCAATCTCGTGGGAGCTGATCATAATTCTCATTCATCACCATGCCATCCTTGTCCATTTGCATACCATGATGCTCAGGCCCCGCAGCATGATGCTCGTGATGCGCATGACCTGAACCTGCTGGCCCTGCATCTTCAGTGGAAGGTTGGGCCGCTGCGGTCTGTAATGGAACGACAAGAGAAATGCACATCAGCAATATGAACCACATCACTTTTGCCTCACGCCCGCTTGCGCAACGATAAGAGGAGGATAAAAAAACATCCCAGTAACATACCAACCACGAACCCGAACAGGACAAACCGCCCTATGCGTGAGGTCGCAGGGCTGGGTTCTCCGAACATGCCGGTCGGGTCATAGGTTGTCCACACCGGAATTTCACGGCGATAATACTGCGGGGTAAAGAAGGGCGCCCAATCGACGCCTTGGAGTTTGGGCCACCCATGTTCATCGAGATACGAGCGATATACGATAGCGCTGACACTCCCGCCAGGATGCATACCATCCGTCGTGAACGCTCTCTCTTTGTGATCGTGTAAAAACCATACCCCTTCTCCGGTTCCATGCAGACCGTCGTTGACAGTATTGAGTTCCAAATCCACCCGCTGTGCCATACTGAGCCACACGACATCACGAGTAATCTGCGCTTGCGGATTGTGCTCAACACCATCGTAGTGTGTGATCGTCACTTTGTGTCCATGTGGGTGGAGCGATACTCCTTCTTCACCACCAGCGAGCACTCGCAATTTCACTTTCTCGTTGGGTTCGACCACGACCAGAGACTCACGAAAAGTGTAGGGAAACGAGCGGCCATTGAGGAGAAAATTATTCGCTCGCCGTTGCGTGATGTTGTATTGCCGGTTCATGCGCTTCTCCAACACTCGCGGGTCGTTTGTTGTCTTGATGAGGTCATTCAACTGGCTATCGATATCCTGAAAATGGAGATCATACTCGCGGGCATACTTCTCACGCACCGCAACAGAGGGATGGCGAACATGACCAGCTCCGATGTTCAGCGTCTGTACCCAATTGTTAGGACGATTCTCTTCGACCACGAACATTCCTTGTAACCCCATGTGAATATGATGCTGTGGCTGCACATGACAGTGATAGAACATAGTGCCCGGTTGTCGTGGTGCCATCGAAAACGTACGGCTTTTGCCGGGATCGACTTCCCCATGTCCAGTATGAAATCCGGCGTTAGCCATCTCCGAGAACTCATAGGCACGGCTCTCGCCCGGCATCACTGGCAGTTCACTAGCCTCAGGAGTACCGTCATTACCCTGACCTTCATGATGCGAATAGGGATGATCTACGCCATGAAAGTGGATGGTATGGGGAAAGTAGTGCGTGTTTTCGAGAATCACCTGTACGGTATCGCCCTGTTCGACGCGGATGACAGGTGACGGTACCCGCAGCATCTCGTTGGCCTCGATAGAATCAGAATTCTTTGTTGCCATGCCTGCAATCTTTGGCGCGAATACCCAGAACCCCGGTTGAATACCTGGAGCAATAAAAAACGCTGGGATGACTTCAGACATATCCGGCGAGTGGCCGTTTAATTCCGTTACTTCTAATTTGATAGTAACGACATCAGGATCACCGTCACCATCCTTATCCTCGCCCATCACCACCGCATCCGCGGCCAACCCGGATTTCATCAGGGTGTCCATCGACACGTTATTCGTCCCTTTGACGAACGCAGCGATGGCCCACGGGTTGTCAGGATTGCACGCGAGCGATTCGGCAATCGCTACACCCTCGATTTCCTGCGCCTTGCGCCACTCAGGATGGAGGTCCGGGCAAAAGGGCTCAGCCTGAGGAATGGCGACTTTCTGACTGCTCGGCGGTGCCTCGTACGAAGGCTCACCAAACCAGGAAATGTAATAAGACTGAAGCGACTGAGGAAGCCATGCTGGCGGCACAAGCACCGCAGCAGCGATCAACAGCGCAACGAAAAGTATGAATGTCAAAGCACGACGAATGAACATCCGGTGAGATGTATCTCGACTTCAACGAGAGAGCAAGTTTCCAGCAGCATAGAGAAAGGAATTGTATACTGAACGCGGGAACAAACTGCGCTTTTATCCACGGGCATAAATGCCCGTGCTACAAGACGACGCCGGAGGACATCCGGCTTAAAGCCCCATTCAGATGGAGCGCTGTGACTGTAGCACGGCGATTCATCGCCGTGTTGGGAAGAACTGCTTGACGCGTGGTAAAGCAAAAGAAAAGAACCATTGACAGCAATGAGTCACCAGCCGGATAATCACCTGGCAGAGAGGAGAAGCGATGCCTGACCAAACGAACGCCGTGGGCATGGCACGCAAGCTGGCGGCGATCTTCAGCACTGATGTCGCGGGCTACAGTCGCCTCATGGGGGACGATGAAGAAGCCACCATCCGCACCCTCACCGCTTCCCGGCAAATTATTTCCTTCCTGATCCAGCACTACCGGGGCCGTGTGGTTGATTCTCCTG
>JAYVFX010000136.1:0-2344 GCA_043772795.1 Deltaproteobacteria bacterium | reverse complement strand
GCTGAGGTCGCTGCTAAGAAAAACTGGGTACGTCCTGACGTTACGGATAAGTACGGAATACAGATCACCGAAGGGCGGCATCCGGTCGTCGAGGCATTGGCCGGGAGTTTTGTGCCCAACGATCTCTCCCTCAATGAACAGACGTACATGTTGTTGCTGACCGGCCCAAATGCCGCGGGAAAAAGTACCTACGTTCGACAGACTGCACTATTGGTGATTTTAGCGCAGGTCGGTAGCTTCATTCCCGCGGAAGCAGCGACAATTGGGGTCGTCGATCGTATTTTCACACGTGTAGGAGCAGCAGACTTTCTTGCCCGTGGACTTTCGACATTTATGGTCGAGATGCAAGAGACGGCGAACATTTTACGACAGGCGACAGCGAAAAGTTTGGTGATTCTTGACGAAGTCGGACGCGGGACCGGCACATCGGACGGACAAGCCATAGCCCAAGCGGTAGCAGAGCTGTTGGCGCGAGACATCAAAGCGAAAACGCTCTTTACCACGCATTATCATGAACTGGCGCAACTCGCGGATACGCTGTCAGGAGTTGCGAATGCGCGTCTTGAAGTCCGAGAGGAACAAGAAGAGGTGACGTTCCTCTACAAAGTCGTTCCCGGCGCCGCCCAGAAAAGTTACGGCGTCTACGTGGCAAAACTTGCGGGTCTGCCGCCGTTAGTGATTGAGCGCGCAAAAGAGATCCTTGCGGGAAATTCAACAACACATCTACTACATGATGTGGACGGCGTCCCGCAAAGTGTACGTGCCAGTGATGATGAATACGAACAGGATGAGAGATCTCAAGCGGTAATTGAGCGTTTGGTAAATGCTGACCTGCTCCATACGACTCCAATGGAAGCATTGGTTCTGCTAGCGGAGTTGAAGAAAACACTCGCTGGGGAGCGTGGCTGAGCACGTCATCCAATGAGACCGTTCAGTCTCGCACAGAGGCTCGGCTATACCTTTTTGGCAATTTCCTGTTGAACCATGCGTGCAAGCTTACGAAATGTAAGCCGAAGGGATTTGTCGAGATGTCGGGCGAAACTACCAGTCAACTGGTGGTGGCGAATCAGGCCGATCACATCAGCTAAATCCTGAGCGCGTAACAGGTCGGCGCTGCCGCTGCGTAGCTTCATGTTGACCAAGTCGGCGAGCGAGACTGTTGTGATTCCCTCAATTTCTATCGTCCCATTCGACAATGGGCCGGTCTGCTCCGGCAGAACTAGGTGGATTGGCACTCCCTGCTTGATGAATGCTCTTTCCTTGCGATCAAAGGCAAAACCGTTAGCCTTTAGCAGCTCGGCGAGTGGTTCGAGCGGTGGGTTCGTGAAGACATCGATGTCTTTTGTTGTTCGTATATGACCATGGAGCACGACTGCGATGCCACCGATGACAGCACCAAGAAGCTCAGCCTCACGCATCAGACGTGAAACTTCACGTGCGATGTCTAGAACAATCCCTCGTTTGTCCAAAAGTAGTAACGCCTCATCACGGAGAGTGAATTCGTATTGTTTTTGCTTTATTGCGGGAGCGGAAGGCATTTCATTGGCTCAGCTAACCATCTCTTATCTCTATCTTTTACCTGCTTGGGCTGCGTAAACCAAGCCGTGTAAGTCACACTTC
This sequence comes from Deltaproteobacteria bacterium, assembly GCA_043772795.1. Classification (GTDB taxonomy): domain Bacteria; phylum Desulfobacterota; class Binatia; order Bin18; family Bin18; genus VGTJ01. The sequence goes on along the minus strand of JAYVFX010000136.1, from coordinate 724 downwards.
GATTACCTCCAGCCGAGCCATCTCTTTGCGACGGACAAGAGCGATACTGATGCTTGCGCAGGTTGTTTATGGGAAGGACTGGAGGCTTGTGCCGTGGCGATGGGATGCTGGTGGTCGTGTGGCCGTTCCTGAAAGAGCGTGCCGTGGGAACCGGTGATTTGCAGTTCCGACTCTGGCCGTCCATTGGTGTAATAGTACATCGCGATCGATTTTCTGATTCGATCCGGCGGGCAAGTGAGCGGCTCGGGATGGCCGTGAAAACTATAATCATCGGTCAAGAATAGTACCGTGCGGTTAAAGATGGGGAGAATACGCTGGACGCAACGTTGCATCGAGCGATCCCAGAGTTCCAGGTGCCCACCATAGGATTCCTGCCAGTCTGTATTGAGATAGATAAGGAGATTCAGCCGACGATCAAGCTTCATTAGGGGGTGGATGTTAAAGTCCGCATGAATGGCGAGTTTTCCGCCACGCGGGATACCGTGCATACCTGCACCACCGAGATAGGGGTCTGGGATAAGACCATCGATGCCCGTGAGTGCAGCAACGTACCTGAGAAAAGGCTCGGCATTGAGTTCTCGCACAAAATCTCTGATGAATAGTGGAAGGTTCTGTTCGCTATTACTGATGGCAAGCTTGCCTTCATTGTCATTCTCGAATTTCTGCCAACGGGGATCGTTTGTCGGATAGAACTCCTCTGCGAGCTGTTGTAAAAAATCGACAT
>JAYVFX010000135.1:0-8215 GCA_043772795.1 Deltaproteobacteria bacterium | reverse complement strand
AATTGCTTCTGCAGTTCCTCTTGAGAGTATAGACCTTCACTTGTTTTCACCTTTGTCATGAATACGTCTCCAAGCGCTTTCTAGCCGTGTTTTCTCCTTGGCAGCAATTTCAAGCGCCTTTTTTACATCGCGGAGCCCCAGCCCTCTCACTTCTCGGAGCGAGGGTTTTGTCTGACTGTCACCAAGATAAATGATCGCTTCTCCTTCAGCTTTCTGAGCATGGATATGGGCGGGAGTATGATCGTTGTAGTAGATGTAGAAACGAAACCCATCCTCTTCCCACACTTTTGGCATGCACCGTCTCCAGCCTTCGCCAAGCTTGGCCTCTATTGTCCTCTATCGTTTAATCCAAGCAATTAGGTTTTTCTACCATAGCGCCCATCCGACTCTCGTTGAAAGTGGAAGCCATGTTCGGGTACGATAGAGTGTCGCAGTCTAGAGGCTTCGCCTTGCCACCTCCTCATTGTGATTTCTTTTTGCTAATAGTCGCAGGATAACGCAGTAAAATTATCGACTGGTCATTAATCTATATGGAGCAGAGTAACGACCAAAATACCGAGCAACGTATCAAGCAAGATTTCAAGTACGTAATCGCTCGGTTGTATTCTGAGATCAAGAAGGACTATGTATTTTTTTCATCCTGTGGTTTTTTTGTTTCTTGGTCTTTAGTTTTGCATAGCCGACTCAAGACTCTGGGTGTTTCACCAAGCGGGAATTGGGCTGATGATCTTTTTGCTGATTTTATCCCCATCAATGTGTTTGTCTTGATCTTCCTCGGATTTATTGGCTTTGGATCGATCACCTCAATATTGACTGCTTTAGGCTGGCGCTCTGATTTCCTGCTCAACTCGGTTAGTCACATCGAATCACGATTTGCGCAGCTTACAAGTTCAATCCTATGTTTCAGTTTTGGCGTAGCTGCACATGCGCTACTCCATTCACTTGTACTCTCACATCAAGTGGGCTAATCGCGGATCTAGGAATGCTGATTCTAAGTCTAGTGTGGTCTGGGTTGTTTCTATTTGCTGCGTTTGCCAGTCGTACGAAACTTTTCGATACGTGAAGATGGGCGCTAGCACTGTTGGTTGGTACGATTGTCATGTTAGTTTGGCTTACCGTGAAGGGTTCTTAGTCCTCTAAAAAAGTAGTTAATCTATCGTTTTTCGAGCGGATTTCGCTCACCAAATCGCGTAAGGTGAGGACTAGTGCCATTAGCAGATCTGATGTTTGCTTGAGAGCTTTAATAATGACGAGATGAGGATTTTGTTGCCTGCTCGGAGTTTTCTCTATGGACAGCTTGGACCCTTTCATGGTACCGGGGTAGTGAGGTATGCTGGCAGTGGTTGAGGGGGGGTGACGGATGAGGTGGGTCATTTGGAGAGCAGAATACCTAAGGTGTATAGTGCTGAGGGAGCGGCTTTGAGAAGTCCACACCTCGATAACGAAAAGGAGACAGTTATGAGCGCGGCCACTATCAGTGTTGCGACGTCCGATAATACCACCCTCCTAGTGCAAGACCACAACAACGGCGTTATGGAGGAGTCGCTTGATCGCCAACAGACTTCGGCTTCGGCGAGCGACCAAAATGGGAGCAGTAATCTCGAAAAGGTCCGAGACATCCTCTTCGGAGGCCAACTGCGGGAAGTGGAAAAACGCTTCTCTCGTTTGGAGGAACGACTGACAAAGCTCTCGTCTGACCTCCGAGACGACTTGAATAGAAGTCTGACCTCGCTTGAGACATTTGTCAAAAAAGAAATCGAATCGCTCAATGACCGCTTTCTGGCGGAGTCAAATGAACGAGGTGGTGCGGTGAAAACCCTTTCTCTCGAATTGAAAGCGTTGAGTGATTTCTCTTGGCAGAAGTTGAACCAACTTGATGAACAGGGGACAAAAAATCTCCGAGAATTACGGTTGCAACTCCTCGACCAGTCGAAAGCTTTTAGTGAGGAAATTCGCGAGAAGCACTCCACGCTAACTGCGGTTGTAGAACGAGCGGTGCAAGAGCTGCACGCGAATAAGACTGACAGAACCGCACTAGCCTCGCTCTTCAATGAAGTTGCTACGCGGCTCAATAGTGAATCCCGCCTTCCAGCAGATGGAGACTAAGGAAAGGCTGAGGAGAGGGGATGACGGAGGACAGATCCCGAAAACCCTGGTGTCGCTATTTTGTCCGTTTTTTCGAAGGAGTGGACGTGAAACAGCCGAATGGGGAAGCCCCACCGACATTCTCCTCAAGTCCTCTATTTGTTGACGTTCCTCGACCCCCTCATTCTCCAACTCAGAACGGGGGGGATGAGATCTCTGAACTGCGCGCGCTTTTGATGGGAGCCGAACTTGCCCAACTCGCTAGTATACGCGAGCGGTTGGATACGCTGCTGATTCGCGCTGAAGACGTGAGTCGCGTCCTTCCCGAAGCCATTCTTGCGCGTAGTAAGACAAAAGATAAGCAGCTTACCATGGCTCTTACCCCTACGGTCGAAGCAGCCTTATCGACCTCGGTAAAAAGGAATCCTCAGCCTTTAGTGGACGCGATTGCCCCGGTTATGGGGCCTGCCATTCGTAAAGCCATCTCCAACGCATTGGCAGAGCTCACGCAAAGAATCAATCAAACACTCGAACAGAGTGTGTCCCTCAAAGGGCTGCGATGGCGGATTGAGTCTTGGCGTACCGGTCGGCCTTTCGCTGAAGTCGTTCTTAGCCACACGCTCCTATACCGTGTTGAACAAGTGTTCCTCGTACATAAAAAAAGCGGACTGTTGCTCCAGCATGTAGGGATCGACGGAGAGGGTATTCAAGATACCGACATGATATCGAGCATGCTGTCGGCGATCCAAAGCTTCGTGCAAGACTCTTTTGGCACCACCAAGGAAGAAGTATTGGAGAGCTTTCAAGTTGGTGAGTTGACGGTGAACATTGAGCAAGGAGCAGAGGCGTTCCTTGCTGCGGTGATTCGTGGCAATCCTCCGCGCCGTCTTCGTCGCGTGTTTCTCGAAGCATTAGAAAACATTCACCTGGAGTGTGCACGCGAGATAGAAGAATTTAAAGGTGATACCACGACACTCACTGCGAGTCGCCCATATTTAGAAGATTGTCTCCAGATACAGACGGATGCTCCACCCAAGAAGGGTACGCGTGTCGTGTCCTGGGCGCTTCGCCTGGTACCCCTGGCAGTGGGAGCGCTGCTTGTGTGGTGGGGTTATCAAATGTTCCAAGATCATCGCCAGTGGTCGGCGTATTTGGAACGCCTCAAAGCTGAACCTGGCATGATTGTGGTATCCAGTGAAAAACGCCAAGGGAAGCGGTTCATCACTGGACTACGTGACCCCTTGGCGGCCGATCCTTTGCCGCTTCTCCAGGAAGCGGGGATAGATCCGGCGAATGTCGTAAGCCAATGGGAGCTGTATCAAGCGTTGCAGCCGAAATTTATACTGGCCCGAGCCAAAACGCTGCTGTCTCCGCCCGAAGGGATAACCTTGGGCTTTGAAAATGGGACCCTCACGGTTGCCGGTACCGCGTCTCGTCAGTGGACTGATGATGCGCGTAAGTTAGCAAGGGCTATTCCCGGAGTGACGAGTTTTGCTGAGACTAGCAAAGATACTGGTGCGCACGAGGTTACGCAGAGAGATACCAAAACCAATGCCCAAGAAGCGCAACGCAAGGAAATGGCGGCAGCAAAAGAACGGCTGGAGCGACAAACGGTACAGTTCCTGACCGACACTCTTGATCTGATGTCCGGCCAAGAAGGTACGTTGAAAGATATTGCCGGGACGGTTCGTGTTCTTCTCTCTGCCGCGCAATTTGTCGGACAATCGGTTCGCATTGAGGTTGTCGGGCATGCCGATGCTGGTGGCGCCCCATTGGGAGATCAAGTCTTGGGCCTCACCCGTGCAGAGCGAGTCATTGCCGAATTGACGAGAAACGGACTCACTCAGAGTGACCTCACCATCGTAAAAGCTCGTGTCGCAGATGCCCCGCAAGGAGACACGCCAGAGCAGCGATCGCAAGGGAAAGTGTCTTTTTATGTAAAATTGCTTGGAAAATCCTAGGAGCCACTAACAAGACGTTATGCTGCAAAAAAAGGTGAGTTTGCTCGGCGCGTTTGCGGTGGGGAAGACGAGTCTTGTTGCTCAGTTTGTCCACAGTATATTTTCCGATAAATATCTCACCACAGTTGGGGTGAAGATTGAGAAGAAGGTCCTCCAAGTCGGGACCGAGCATCTCGCGTTTCTTGTATGGGACCTTGCCGGAGAAGACGAATTCGTACAGGTGCGGATGTCATACTTGCGCGGGTCGTCCGGCTACCTCCTCGTCGCTGACGGGACTCGACGGAATACGCTTGAGACTGTCTGCACCCTCCAACAACGAGTCGAAGGCACTATTGGTGACGTTCCGTTTGTCCTCATTCTGAATAAAATGGATCTGGAAGAAGACTGGATTGTTGACGAGGATCTGCTGGCGGAACTCACGGGGCGCGGCTGGAGTGTGATTTGCACAAGCGCGAAAAGCGGCGTCGGTGTCGAGGAGGCATTTGTGACGCTAGGGAAAAAAATTGTCGAAAGGGAGCGGGATGACTGACCTCCCACAGGAACTTGTACAGCATTTTCTTGTGGCGACTGTACCGTCTCGGCTTCCTGGCTATCTCTTGTTCACCGCAGAAGGACAGATTTCGCATTGGGGCGGACACCTTGACTTTTACGGCCTGACTGGACTTTCGAGCGAGTCTGCAGGAGAAATTCGGATCGATTTTCTTGCCGGGCTCTTTCCACTCCATAGTGCAGAGACGCTCATCTTGCCTTGTCTCGAAACTGCCCGCGGCGTGTTTGCCGACGTCCACATTTTCCCGACCCCGGTAGGACATTGGGTTTTGTTGCTCGATGCTACAGAAGACGAGCGCCGCCATCGTCTCTTCCAACAACAAATCAACGGGTTGAGTTTACGACAAACCAAGCAGGCTTCCGGTGGGGACTACACCACGATAACGGAAATCCTTTTGCTGCTTGATGTTCTTGTCCTGGAACGGAGTGCCACTACTCTGTTCCAGGTCATAGGGACGCCGCCACAATGGTTCTTCTGTCTCTACCCACAAGTGGCGGAGAATTGTCAACGGCTCTGCCCGGGAGAACATTCTGCCTTTCTGGCCAACTTTTTGATTGATGCCGAAGGATTCTGGCAGAGCAAGGCGGTTGGACGCTTGCGTTCAGGTCCGTGGAGCGAAACCGATGCGTCCGGTACGGAGTATCATCTCGAAGCGTCAGCGGTTTACGGCAATGGCCGGAACGTGCTCGTAGTCGAACGTCTGCACACATTGTTTGGTGATACCCATGCCATCCTACAAAAGGCACGAGAAAACAACCTCGATCACCAACGATTGTTACAGGAGACACAGAAGAAAGAGATATTGTTGCACTGTATCGTCCATGATTTGGTACAACCATTGACGGGGATGAAAGGCTGTCTGGCGTTGCTGAATGAAGAGCCACTCAGTTCCAAAGGGGCGCGGCTTGTGGAGTTGGCTGTGCGGCAGGTGAGGAAACAGGAGTCGATGATTCAGGACATTTTGCATGTGTTCGCTGCGGAAGTTGCAGGCATCAATGGACTCCGAGACGCGGCGACGGAAGCCCCAGATGTCGGGCTTTGTGCCCAGAGCCTAGTGGACACATTCGCTCCCACATTCGCCCTGGCCCAGGTCCAGGTGCAGTGCGATTCGCAGGTGGATTGGACTGCGGATTGGCGGGTGGTAGGAGAGCGGTCCCGCCTAGAACGTGTCTTGGCAAATCTGCTTGAGAATGCTTTGCGTTACAGTCCACGCGGGTCACGCGTCACGGTGACAGTGAAAGATGAAGGCAACACTGTACTGACGACAGTTGAGGATAACGGACCGGGGATTCCTGTTTCACTACAGAAGCAGCTGTTTCAGAAGTTCGTACGGGGAAAAGATCGTTCAGGAAAAAGTGGCCTCGGTCTCTATTTTTGCCGGATTACCATTGAAGGGTGGGGGGGAACAATTGGCTATAACTCTCGGCATACGGGAGGGACGAGCTTCTGGTTTCGTTTACCGCGCCCAACAACGAGTGACTGATGGCCAACAGTAAAAAGAGAGAACGGGGTTGGCGTGTGGGGTTTTTGCGAGCCTGAGTGGTGGCCTGACCAAGACGCGAGAGCGTCAATCGCAGAGCTGGTCATAAATTGAACGGAGCTCTGGATGCGCATTACGGAAGACCTCAAGCAATTGTGGTTCAAAGTGTTGCGGGAGTGTTTGACCATCGCCATTCAGTACGATGTCGCAGGTACGCTCATGAGAAAATGCCGGTTTATACGGACGGGCGCTGTGCAATGCGTCGGATTGATCGGCGAGCCTCACAATCCGTCCAGCCAGCGGAATTTCTGTTCCTTGTAGCCCCTGCGGATATCCACTGCCGTCCCACCGTTCATGGTGGTTCAGGGCAATCTGTCCAGCAAGTTCCAGGAGTGGTGAAGGCGTGCCTTTGAGGAGACTAGCGCCGAGGGCGGCGTGGTTCTTCATGACCTTCCCTTCTTCACTACTGAGAGGCCCTGCCTTGAGCAGAATCGCGTCGGGCACTCCGATTTTACCGACATCGTGCATAGGGGCCGCGGCAGAAATGAGTTCTGCCTCCTGATTACTCAACCTGAGATGTCGAGCGATAACTTTTGTGTAATGACTGAGACGTTCAATATGCGCTGCACTTTCATTATCCTTGTAGCGCATTGCTCGAGTGAGACGCAGCAAGCTTTCATAGTGAGCGTATTCCAGCTCACGACTCTTACGTTTTTCTGCTTCATAGGACGTTCTGAGGTCTTTGGCGAAGGCCTGCAGTTGGAGGTTCGCTGCTCGTACAGCATGGGCTTGTTCATGCTCTCGGACCCAAACACGATGGAGGTCTTTGGCATAGAGCGTCAACTGGACTTGCGTCTCCTCCAGTTGATGCTGCAGCTCAACAATCTGCTGCTCGAGAGGAAGGTGAGGACCCGTTGCCATAATCTTAACGTATGGTCTTTTTGTTGAGGCTAGCTGTGGTTACAGACTCGGAAGTGGGACGTCGACGATAAACGTCGCTCCTTGTCCCGGTCCCGGACTGTTGGCACGAATTGTTCCCCCGTACGCTTCGGTAATGGCACTCGCAAGAGAAAGATTTAATCCGGAACCCTGAGAATGATTGCGTGTGTTTGCAATCGTGAACGGATGAAACACTTCACGTGCGAATTCTGGTGGAAACCCCTCCCCTTGGTCTGCCAAGGTGAGAGTCGCATGTCCTCCTGAAGATTGTAAATGGATCCGAATGTGTTGCTTCGGCCCAGAGAATTTTACGGCATTGTCGAGTAATGCCTGTACGACACTTGTCCAGTGGTGAGGTGCGCCCCGGATAATGCAAGGAGCGTCAAGGCCAAAGGCTTGAAAATCTCCTGTTGGGGTAGTGAGAGTGGGGAACTGGGTGATGGCGCGCGAGACAATGCGAGCCAGATCCGTAGTGATTGTTAAGTCTGTCTTACTAGCAGCAAGCCAATTAAAATAATCGAGGCCTTTCTCAATGAACTGGTGGAGACGTTCGTAGCCGCGACGAATAATGGCAATAACTTCGAGTTGATCTTTCAGGTCCGCTTGTGGATCAAAAATATCAACCGCACTAATAGTGTTCAGTGGTGTTCGCAGTTCGTGCGAGATAAACGCAAGAAAATCGGTTTTCAGACGACCGAGAATTTGCAAACGAGCATTGGCGTCGGCAAGCTCCTGGGCCTTATGGCGTTCTGCATCAGCAGAACATCTGAGGTCGCGTACGTATAAAGCGAGTTGCGAGCTCGACATATTCAATTGCTGCTGCACTTCGACGGGTGGCTCCGAAATATCAAGAACAGGGAACGTCGGGGCTCGCCGGCTTTGCCTCTCGATCGGCGTTTTCCAGACTTCTTGAATCTTTTGTAAGAGTTCTAACGGGCTGAAGGGTTTGACCAGATGCGCATGGACACCAACATCCCGCCCCTGCACCAGATCTGCTTCTTGCCCTTTGGCAGTGAGCATGATGACTGGAATGTGTGCGGTGGTAGGGTCCTGACGAAGCAACCGCGCAACCTCGATTCCTGAGAGTCCTGGCATCATCCAATCCAGCACCAGAAGATCTGGCCGTTCATTCCGTGCCAACGCAAGCGCGGCAAGGCCATCTTCAGCTTCAAGAATACGATAGGCTGGATCATCAAGCGT
>JAYVFX010000134.1:0-4687 GCA_043772795.1 Deltaproteobacteria bacterium | reverse complement strand
TGTTACAGGCACTGCTGCGATGGATTCATCTTGTGGCTGGGATTATCTGGATTGGCATGTTGCTCTTTTTTAATCTGGTGAATGCGCACGTGACGGCTGCGCTGCAAGCCTCGACACGCAGAGAAGTTGTTCCGCAACTGATGCCTCGTGCTTTGTTTTGGTTCCGTTGGGGCGCGATGTTTACGTTCCTGTCAGGATGGCTGATGATCGTCTGGAAGTATGGTGTTCTTGGGAGTGGCGTACATGGTGACGCTGGTTTATTGGGATCTGAGGCTGGCTACTGGATCACATTAGGCGCGGTCTTCGGGAGCATCATGTGGTTTAATGTGTGGTTTGTCATCTGGCCAGCGCAGCAAAAACTCATCACCTGGGTCAAAGAAGGTCAGACGCCACCAGAGCAGCCGTATGTGGCAAAGACCGCACTGTACGCGTCGCGGATCAACACCTTCCTATCGGTGCCCATGCTCTTTGGTATGTTTGCTGGCGCAGGGCACTATCCGAGTATTACCTTTTTTCCGTGGTTCTTGATCGTCATCGGAGTAGGAGCGGCGGCTGCTTACGTGATGCTATTCAAGCTCGGACCGAACGTGGCTAAGACCTGGCCGTAAGTTGGGGACTGGGGGCTAGGGGCTGGGGATTGGCAAAACAAACTGCCTCCTGCCCCTTACTCCTTACTTTTTGCTCTTAGCTAATTCCCGCCAAACTTCACCTCGATCTCTTTCGCTTCCTTTGCCGTGAGAGAAACTTTCTGTGATCTCGTACCGAAGCGCTCGTGCCAGACTTCGAGGGTATACTCACCTGGTGGGAGATTGCGCAGCGTGAACGACCCATCGACCCCACTTATGGCAAAGTATGGATGCGAGAACACGCCAACGTAGCTTCGCATCCAGGCGTGAATGTCGCACTTCACTTCAATCACCGCTTCCGGTTTATCGACTTTGATCGTCCGTGTCATGCCTTTAACGCTGAGGCTCACGTTCCAGGCCTTGGCCGTTTGCGCAAAGCCGTGAACATTGTGGGCCAACGCATCACTGTTCAGGAATTTGAGTGGTTGATCGACTTGTACTCCGACGACGCGAGGAAGAAAAATGCAGCCTTTCTGATCAACATTTACCGGTTCGGTGGGGACGGCAAACACTCGGTTCCCTAGCCCATCTTTAATGTACACGAGAGCATTCTGTACTTTGCCATCACTGACCAAAATATCCCCGGCAGGTGGATTTCCTTGTGGATGTTGAGCTGCGCATTCCGCCCAACCGCTTAACTGGGCAACGGATTGCTCGGGTGCAGTGCCCTCAAAGTGCACGACACCAGAGATCGTTCCAACGGTAGACATATCCAGCGGGGTAGGTTGTTGCGCTGGTTTTGCTGATTCTTGTCCACCTCCACCACAGGCGGAAACGAGCGCAAAGAGACAGACGCTGACGAGTACAGAGGAAAGTTGTTGTTTCATAGCGATAGCTTGCCAGAGCGGAAATCAAGATCAAGGACGGGTGTGAGTCACCTCTGATCGGAGGCTCTCCGGATCGTAATCGATTCACAAATGGTTCGATCTAGAAGTGCGACGGCTCGCCTGCTTGCCGATCCTGCGGTTCGAGCTGGATCGTAATGTGGTCAATACCAAAACGCTCGTGGATCGTCTTCTCCAGAGAATCCAGGAGTGCATGTTGATCGTGATTGCTGTTGACGACCGCGTGCGCTGTCAGCGTGAACAAATTAGAAGTGAGCGTCCACACATGGAGATCATGGATGCGCTTGACTCCTTCGATCGCTTCCAGCGTGCGTTGGACTTCCGCAAGGTCAATATGACGTGGAGTCGCTTGCATGAGCACGTCAACAGACTCTCGCACGAGCTCAAATGAGCTTACCAAGATAAGAAGCCCGATGAACACACTGGTCAGCGGATCCACCCAGTGCCAGCCTGTCCACACAATGAGCACTCCAGCGACGATGGCTCCGATCGAGCCGACAAGATCGCTGAGTACATGTAAGAAAACTCCATGCAGGTTCAGGCTCGTGTGATGGGAGTCACGCAGGAGCCCAGCGGAGATGACATTGACGACAAGACCAATACTGGCAATAAGGACCATGCCATGTCCATGCACGTCAGTTGGGGAGAAGAATCGGTAATACGCCTCGCGAAAAATAACCCCCGCAATTAACCATAAAGAAAGACCATTGAGCAACGCAGCCAAAATCTCAGCACGATAGTAACCGAATGTTTTTTGTGAAGTTACCGGTAGTGTTGAAATATAAGCCGCAAACAGTGAGAGCCCCATTGCGGTGACATCGGACAGCATATGCCCAGCATCAGAAAAGAGGGAGAGACTGTTTGTGAGCCAGCCACCGACGAACTCGACGATACTGTAGCCACCGGTCAGTGCGAGGGCAAGTTTGAGTGGGCGCTGCCCATGATTATGCTTATGTGCCATTAGATGTGGGCGTTAGGGAGTCGGTGACGACACGCTATCGAGTGAGATACCAAAAACAAAGATACCGATGAGATAAATCAGTGCCGTTAAGACGACCGTACCGAGTAGGTCCAGCACGATCCCCGCGCGAACCATCTGCGGAACTGTCACGTGGCCGCTAGCAAAGACGATCGCGTTCGGGCCGGTCGCGGACGGTAGCATAAAGTTGCAAACCGACGCGGCAAAGGTCGCGGGAATCATGAGCAGCAAAGGGTCGAGGCGCATAGCTTGGGCAGTTGCAGCGAGCACTGGCATCATCAATGTTGCAGTTGCGGTATTACTGGCAAACTCGGTCACCCATGCGGTGATGAGGGTAACGAGGAAGATCACACTGAGAGAGGGGAGGTGGCCGACGAGCGAGAGTCGCGACCCAAGCCACGTTGCCAAGCCGGTTTTTTCCACTCCAGCGGCCAGGGCTAAACCACCGCCGAGCAAGATCAATACTCCCCACGGAAGCTTTTCTGCGGTTTCCCAATCCATCAGGAACTTGCCGCTGTGTCGATCAGCGGGAATCAAGAACAGTAGTAGCGCCATGAACATCGCCACGGTCGAGTCCTGCACTATCACTTGTGGTGGGAGTAGCTGCGACCATCCAGGAATCGTTATCCCTCCCAGCGGGAGATCACTACGAAAAATCCATAAGAAAGCCGTGGCGGCAGCGAGCAGGGAGACCTTCTTCTCTGCAACAGTCAAAGGACCGAGTTCGTGCAGGCGGTCTTGGAGAAACCGTCGGTCAGCTTGCCACCCAACAGTGGGATAGGGAAACGCCACATAGGTGAGGTAGGCCCAGGTCGTAAGCGTCAATACTATTGCTACTGGGACACCAAAGAGCATCCACTGCAGAAACCCAATCTGTGGAGCAGCCGGAAAGAGCTTTACGAACGCCCCAAGAAAAATCACATTTGGTGGAGTTCCAACCGGAGTACCAATGCCGCCTATAGAGGCGCCATAGGCGATCATAAGCATCAAGGCAGTGCCAAAGCCGCTCTTGGTGTCGTACCCCTGACTGGTTGCATGGTCGAGTACCGCTAGCGCGATCGGGAGCATGATAAGAGTGGTGGCGACATTAGAAACCCACATCGAGATCGCCGCGGTCGTGCCCATGATGCCCAGCGTGAGCGATTGCGGCGAAGAGCCGACCCGATTCAACACTTGCAAAGCAATACGGCGGTGGAGGTTACACTTCTCCATCGCGAGAGCGATGATAAATCCACCGAGAAAAAGGAAAAGAACTTGATCTGCATAGGCAGTGGAGACTTCTTGTGGGGTGAGAATGCGCAGGAGCGGGAAAAGGGCAAGGGGGATCAACGCCGTCACGGAAGGATGAACAGCTTCACTCACCCACCAGATCGCCATGAGCGCTGTGGCTGCTGTCATGCGCCAGGCCTGGGCTTCCATACCAGCAGGTGCGGGGGACAGCAGGAGGAGGAAGAAGAGCCCCAGGCCGAGGAGCAAGCCAATCAGCTGGCGACGTTCATAGCGATGGGACTTCGTATCACTCATTGATAAGGAAGGTGAGGCTAGCGGTTTGGTGAACGCTCAGCTTTCGCAAGTGCAGGAAGAGCTGTAGCCAACAGGCGTGCCATCGCGTCAGCAAACATTCGTGGCAGTTCCCTGGGTCGGCAACCTGCAGCAGCCGCATGTCCGCCGCCGCCGAAGGTTTGCGCAAGTTGCGACAAATCAGCCTGACAGTCGGGAGAACGTCTGAGGCTCACGCCTTCGCCCGTTAGATCGAAGAATGCGAACACTGTCTGTGTTGCCTGTTTCCCCCAGGCATCGCCAATTTCACTTGGGTATCCGTCGCACATTGCAGTGACTAACGTGTAAGGTGTGCCGGGAACAGCGATACTGACGCGGCTACGCTCGGCTAAAGCAAAACTGGTTCGCAGTTCTCCTGCAACTTTCTCATAAGCAGCTTGCATTGCCGGCGTATAGGCGACGGCGGCATCAATGTTGAGTAGGGCATTATAGCCATCCAGCCGATCGTGCTCACCGAGCTTGCGTAGGGTCCAGGCGAGTTCCCGCGAGCCGGTAATGGCATGAATCCACCGGTCGGTGTCATCCGCCATCGCAACCGCATGCGCAAAGTCCGCAAAATAGTCGTTCTTCTGCTGTGCCGCGGCGAGTTTACGGGTCAAATATTCATAGGTAAGCCGCGACGCTGCGAATTCTTCACTGATGACCTTATCGGCGAACGGAACATTGATGGTTCCGGC
>JAYVFX010000133.1:0-7862 GCA_043772795.1 Deltaproteobacteria bacterium | reverse complement strand
CGCTGGTCTTGCAGACGCTAACTCTTGGGCCTGAAGGACAGCCCCTTCCGCAGACGAAAAATATTGAGATCAAGATTCCATCAGGAGTCACCCATGGTACGCATATCCGCCTGACTGGCCAGGGAGGACCAGGAATGGGTGGTGGACCATCGGGAGATTTGTTCCTTCTCGTGCGCATCGCTCCCCATCCTGTTTTTCAACTCGACGGTTCGGATCTTCAAACCACGATTGCGGTGACACCGTGGGAGGCAGCACTCGGAGCAAAGGTCGAAGTCCCGACTCTCGACGGGCCGGTCAACATGACCCTTCCGCCCGGCACTCAGAGTGGGCAGCGGTTGCGGCTGCGAGGCAAAGGCATGTCGGCGAGCGGAAAGGAAAGAGGGGTCTTGTACGTTGTAATTCAGGTCACCGTTCCTACAGTTCTGACGGCGAAGGAGCGAGAACTCTTTGAACAACTGCAACAGACCTCTTCGTTTAACCCACGGCGCGCAAGTAAAGGAGGAGAGTAATGTCAACGCGGTTTTCACTCGTTGTGAGCCATGCGACCATGGGGCATATGCAGAGATCTTTGCTACCGGTCGGTGAAGTTGCTCGCCTCGCAGACATCCCTCCCGACTTGGTCGCCCGCCTCATGGATTGGGGGCTGATTGATCCGGTGGAGACGACTCCGGAGCCATTCTTTTCTGTCTCCGTTGTGCTTCGCATCCGTCGTATCGTGCGCATACACCAGGATCTCGGCGTAAACTGGGCTGGACTGGGAGTGGTTATGGACCTGCTCACCAAGATTGACGACCTTGAACACGAGGTTGCCCGCTTGCGAGCCGAGTTGTCGTGGGAAAGAGGGTGAGTAGGACACTTATGGACTGGCTGCGTAAACCGTAGCCCGGTTTGCGTGGTACCCCCCGTCAAGAGGACCGGCAGAAGCTGCTGGAGCTTCTGCGTGAGACCTATCTCGACGAAATTCTTGAAGGTGCTACCCCCTCTTAAACGTGGTTGCCTTCCACAATAGGCATCACCGCCTCAAAAGACGGATCACTCGTCAATTTTTTCTTCGTCTCGTCCATGTACTTCGGCAGGAGGACATGTCGCTTCTACAGCAGTGAAAGACTCAAGAATTGTATACCGATGGCGTGAATCTTTTGGGACAATCCACGAATCCCCAGGTTCCAACATCACAGTCTGTCCCTCCATCTCCAATTCTGCACGACCACTCACGACATATCCGACAGTTTCATAGGGACGTTGAGTTGCGGATTTAGCTTTGCCTGGTTGCTCTTGTTCCCACAGGCGCATCGAAAGTTTGAGTCCACTAGCAAGATATTTTTGCCCGCGTTTGCCGCGTGGTGAGTAACGAGCGTTAATTTTTGTAATACTGGTGTCCCTTAGCGGCTGTCCAGAGGATGAGGTTTCTCTTGATTTCATGTCTGGCTCTCTCGTGATAATTACTCTGCCATCATCAAGATCAAGCACCGGCTGCACAGTTTGTGTTGTTCCGCGCGTTGTGGTCATAATATGTATCCTTAGGTTGTTTGGAAGAAGAGCGGTCAGCTGCGACCGCCCTTACGATTCAGTTATTATAAAAATGTGCTGCTAAGCTATCTTGGTTTACAGCTTTATCAAGCAACACTTCGTTTGCTTGTGCGAGCTGATGCTTCTGTGGCAGAATAGCCACGCACTCGATCCCAGGCATAACGAATCGAATCTTTGAAGTCTTCCCAGGCACCCTGGTTATTCTTCTCCCAATCGTGGCGCGCGTCGCTTTCGATAGCCGTCCAATCTTTACCCGAGTAACGCTGATCGGTAGCGAGATTGTACCCGTAGCGATAAGATGGCTCGTAACGGTCGTAGGTGTGGCCACGAGTGCCGTACTTAGTCGTAAAATTGTTGCGAAAATCAGTTGCGTAGTCGTCAAATTTGCCAAAGCCTGCGTTACGTCGATTCTCGGTAAGCGGGGTGGTGGTGACTTGCGAACTCACGCGTGGATCATAACCTGTCCAACCAGTTTGACGCCATTCATCAGCACGACGATCGATATCTACTGCGCCATGTTTGGTGAAAATATTGGTTGCACGCTCAACCAACATTTCGTCCTCTGTGCTCACCGTGACGACCGCACCCCCACGACGTACCCCTTCGGCATAATAATGGGCTTCGTTTTCTGGGATTCCTGCGTCCATCAATACTCCGATTAGACCGCCAGCTGCGGCTCCCACACCAGCACCGAGCAACGCGGTAGCAATCGGCCCGGCAGCAATTACTGGCCCAACGCCAGGAATGGCTAAGGCACCAATACCAATTAACAACCCACCAATGCCCCCAATCACGGCACCAGTGCCAGCACCCGCTGCGGTATAGCTCGTCTCGTTAGGATCTGTGTGTGTAACTACATCGGATTTCGCATATTCTCCTTTTGGATCGCTTGCGACGACACTCATATCATTACGCGAGAAGCCAGTGTCCACTAACGAACGCACTGCTTCTTGCGCTTGCGAATATTGGTCAAAATACCCCACAATTGTTTTATTCATGGTCCATACTCCTTGCGGCCGTTAATACTAGTATTGCAGGGAGCAAGAACGGTACCACTATGCTTACATTCTACGGATGAAAGATTACTATGTTGTTGCGTACAAATTGTTCTTGTGATGAGGAGAAAATCACACAGGTTGTTGTTGGTTTATTTTCTCCTTTGTGGGCGTAACGATTGTGTGATCCCCACTGCGTACCGAATGTGCGCATGAGCCTCAGTACTATCCACACTATCCAATCATTACGTCTCTGCGCGTTAGGTAGGGCCTTGTGAGGAAAATTCCGCCATCAGGGGCACATGATCGGACGCTATAAGCGCTGTTTTGCTACGATGCAACGTTAATCGTTGCAACTGTAAAGTGCGATCGAAATAAATATGATCAAGGTGAAACAATGGTAGTAAGCCCGGATAGCTGCGTCTTCGTCCAATGTGATGACGTACGTCCACGCTTTCCAAATGGGTGGCAAGTAGTCGAGATGGTAGCCCACGAGTCCAGTCGTTAAAATCTCCCAACATTATGCGCGGGCCGTGCAACTCCGAATTAGCAAGAATACTCTCGCCGATTCACCTTCGCGCTTGATATCTTCGTTCAGCAAACGCTAATCCTAAGTGAGCATTGAAAACGTGTAAAAACGAACCACTAGGAAGTTCTATGTCAGCACGCAAGCAGCTACGACGGGGGTATCGTCGCCAACTGATATCATAGTTGTACGACGCGTGCAGTGGCATCCGGCTTAGCAAAACATTCGCGTATATACGCCTACCCCAGTGACGCGTCTCGCTTACACAGTAGTTGTACGATAGCGCGGTAGCGAAGAAGCGTGCTTGATCGCGTTCCGGTGTATTATCCTCAGCGGCACAAATGACCTCTTGCAATGCGATAATATCGGCATTCAGTTCGCTTAAGACCGTCATTACTCGATCAGGGTTGATCCGCCGATCAAGTCCGCGACTCTTATGAATGTTATAGGTCGCTATACAAACAGAATTCTTACTCACTACTATCCTTAGTGGATAACATGGGTGACCTTGGTGTGACGCGGGGCAGGAGGGACAGTATCACCAGTGCCAAGAACGTGCCTAAGACCGCTGACGCCTCTCGTCCCATGCCCGCAGCAATTCCAACGGCAGCGGTGAGCCAGATGCCAGCGGCTGTGGTCAAGCCGCGCACTTCTTCCTGCTCGTTGAGCTTGAGGATAGTGCCAGCACCGAGGAAGCCGATACCGGTGATGAAGCCTAGCAACCCACCACAGAAGGCAGCGAGTAGTAAGCGAAGGGTCATTTGTGCTACCTGCGCAACTCCTGGCAAATCCGAGAAATCCCTTTGTATTGTCTCCCAGATCTCCTGCCACACTATATTAGTATTTCCTCGCATAATCTTTCTTTCACGAACGTTCGTTGCAGGTAGGAGTCTTCTCTTCCCGCTTGATCACAAATAACATTCCGGCAGGAGAACAGTGACACTTTTCTTGCTACACCTCCAATGGCAATTTGCCTATGCCATACAGGAAGCTCTCAAATTCATGATGGCAATTGCTTATCTATCTCTGTGAGTACAGAGTGCACGTCAGTTTTATGGCTGAGTTGTTGTACCTGCTCATTGGATACCTCTGCTTTAATACCAAGCTGCGTACAGATTTTCTGTACCAAACGCAAAGTGAGTGTTGACTCTTGTTCTGCGAGGAGATTGATCTGCAAGTCCAGATGGGCTCGTTTGTCGGCCTGTTGGTTCATGCGGTTCTGGCTCATGAGCACGAAAGTGGAAAGAAAAATCGCCTCTAGTGAGACTACTAAGGTGAGAAAATTAAACGGAAACGGATCAAATGGTATAGTCCCAGGGATCACTCCTATATTTTCCAGTATCCAGGCTGTGAACCACACGAGATGAAGCAGGACAAAAATCATGCTCCCGAAAAAACGTGTAATGACATCGCTGATGCGATCCGCCATAGATCGCGCTTGCAAGGTCTCGTACTCAAGTCCGGCGATCGTGTTAATGTTTTGCTGCTCGGGGGTTTCTTTTTCGGAAGTATGGTGACGGACTGAATTCTTCATATGCCAGTCTTTTTTGCTCTCCAGGTACTGTCAGTCGGTCGAGGAGTCACATATTGTACATATTCTAAGCAATAACGCTGCCGTCTGAAATTTGCCCACTCTTGCAGAATGAAAGAGGCAGTTCAAAAGCTTTACTATTTCCAGCGTACTCATCTTTATTACCTGCGACTCTCGGTATGTGTTGTCAGAGTGTACGTTCACGCCATCCTGTACGATGGAACATGGTCATTATGGAAGTTCCGTACCATCCTGGCGAAATACTGAGAGAAATCTACTACAAGGACTGAGACAAAAACTCTACGGCTGGATATCTCTTGGAGCGCAGGGTCAAAGGCTGACAGTGGCAGATTCATATGTCATTCATTAGAGTGCTGTGTTCGTAATAATGGTCGTGCTTCCTGGCGGCATTCTAACGGAATGTTCTGCGTATTCCTTATTGTGGTGCATTTTTTGCAGTCGATAGCCATGAGTTTGTGGTGCGCACATAATTGTCCCCTTCAAACTTAGCACTGAAAAGGCAAAGTGGGTGACGGCAGCAGCTATTCTGGCAAAGATAAGCTCAGTTTCCACCGCCGAGCTTTGACCAACGAACATTGAGGAGAAACGCATATGTCCATTCGTACTTTTTCATCCGTTGCAGGCCTTCTTTATCTCGGGGCGGCAATCTCGGGATTTATTCCTGGGATTACGTCTCCGCCGCCGACAGGCGCACCCCCGCTAACGGTGGAAAGTGGGTACGGTTACCTCTTGGGATTATTTCCTGTTAACATCCTTCATAATCTTGTTCATCTTATTATAGGAGTCTGGGGACTCATGGCTGCCGCAACTGTGACGAGCGCTCGCGCCTTTGCTATCACCGTGGCGGTGATTTACAGTCTCCTTGCGGTAATGGGTATATTCTCGGGATTGCACACTCTGTTTGGTTTTGTGCCGCTCTTCGGCCATGATATTTGGCTGCATGCAGCTACCGCACTTGTCGCGGCGTATTTCGGCATTCTGGCACCTGCAGAGGTGATTACTCAGCGCCGCACCAATATCAGCACAGACACAGTAAAAGTGTATGAAGAGCAGCCCCGACTGTGAAGTTGAGACGGTCGAGCCGTGCTCTGTTCCAAATACCAATGCCTTACGGGCAAGAAGCGGCTCATCGCTAGATGCGTGTAAAGTAGAAGAGCATCACATTTCCTTCATTGAGATAGTGCACGAAAGATAATTACTATGCTACGAATAGCCTTTTACGGGTCAGCAGTTTACGCATGCGTCAGCCTTACCGTCGATCCTGCGTTCGCTCAGCAATGTCAGCCCACTTCACATGCCGCAGCTTCTGTAAGTGAAACAGCCGGAGCTGGGGGGACAGACAAAGAGGTTAGTATAGACTTTGATCACTTTGCGACAGCTACAGCACCAGAGGGTTTCTTGTCGATTGTAAATGGAACGGGGAAACCCGCAGACTGGGAGATCAGACCTGAACCTACTGCTCCTAGCAGTCCTAACGTACTTGCACAGATCAGTATGGAAACAGAAAGCTTCCGCTTTCCGTTATTGATTTACAAGAAATTCGCTGCCAAGAACGTCGAAGTTACCGTACAGTTCAAACCGGTATCTGGCAAAATTGACCAAGCCGCTGGAGTTGTGGCTCGCTATCAAGACGAAACTCACTTCTATGTTGTGCGTGCAAATGCATTTGAAAACGACGTGAGACTCTACAAAGTTGTCGATGGAGTTCGTCACCCCATCAGTGGGGCTAGCGCACTGGTAACTACGGGTAAATGGCACGATGTGCAGTTGAGTGTAAATGGTACGCACTTTCGTGTCTGCTTCGACGGCATACCTCTCTTCGAAGCAGAAGACGACACCTATCAACAAGCGGGCAGAGTAGGACTGTCAACAAAAAGTGATGGTGTCATCGCATTTGATAATTTACATGTGGTCGATATGGAAGAACCGTAAATCTAGGCGAACTGTTTGTGTTGCCCCTGGTATAGAGCTTGCAAATATTCTAGAGAAAATCTGTCGAAAGGAGAATCGAATATGAACTGGGATCAAATCGCGGGTCAGTGGAAGCAATTTAAAGGGAAGATCAAAGAAAAGTGGGGCGATCTGACCGATGACGATCTTGACGTCATTGAAGGGAAGAAAGACCAGCTCAGTGGCAAGCTGCAGGAACGATACGGCTACACCAAAGAGCAAGCTGAACGCCATATTCGGGACTGGGAAAACGATGCGCGCATCTAAAGCGAATCAAAGTCTCGTCGTAAAGGCAAAATGGGGTGGGTAGGATCGAGACGAGGAGAGGGGACTGAGGCTACGGCTCAAGTCCCCTTGTGGCATTTTTATCGTAAAGAAATAGAAGTATGTAGGCGTACGTACGAGTCATAGAGGACGATCAATCATTTTATCTTTCCGTTTCCTCCCCTCGCAAACTAGACCCGCAACATACGCAAGATCTCACCTTCTGTGCAGACAACCACAGAAATATATTATTGAATCACCCCGTTTCCTTCACGTGCCAATCGGAAAAGCTATTTGGCTTCCTGAATAGGGTCCTGTGTCAGCGGCGATCGCTCTGGATGGGTTTCAGCCGATGGCTGTACGTGTCCATTAGCAGTGGTCGCCTCGATCGATAGATGGGCATCCGCAACTTGATTGAGGTGCACTCGACTGAGGCGGAATAATACTAGTGAACGTGCTTCCATATCGTATGAATGGTTGTGCTGCATCTGCTGAGGTCCAGCTTGAGGTTCAGCGTTGCGCGTATCGAACACAAGTTCCCAGTGATGGTCTTGCTGGGCACGAGGTACGGTAAATGGTAACGCTTCATGGTGAGCATTAAGCAACAAGAGAAATGTATCATCCACAATACGGTTGCCACGAGCATCGACCTCGTCAATGGCATCACCCGCCAGGCGAATTCCCAACCCTCGCGCAAACCCCACTTGCCAATCGTCTTCGCTCATCTCGTTACCATCGGGACGAAACCACATGAGATCCTTGATGTGCGACCCACGCAGTTGTCGCCCTTGAAAGAAATTACGACGGCGAAACACCGGATGACAATGGAACAAACGAATAAGAAATTTGCAGAACTTTAGGAGTTCCTGTTGCTCCTGATCGAGGTTCCAGTCAAGCCACGAGATTTCGTTGTCCTGACAATAGGCGTTGTTATTACCGTGCTGGGTGTTGCCGATTTCGTCTCCGGCTACGAGCATCGGCACGCCCTGCGAGAGGATCAATGTCGCCAGTAGGTTTCTCTGCTGGCGTGCCCGCAGCGAGCGGA
>JAYVFX010000132.1:0-9002 GCA_043772795.1 Deltaproteobacteria bacterium | reverse complement strand
AGATGTTGCAGAGTTCGCTGAGGCTCGCACCGTCGAGCAGATCATGACGCACGAGGTGGTGACGATCAGTCCCCAGGCGACGATTCGCGAAGCCGCGCTACGTTTACGCCAATACCGTTTGGGTGCGTTGCCGGTTGTGGACGAGGGCAAACTCGTTGGGATCATCACGCGCAGCGATCTACTTGAGGCCGTGCTTGCCGGAGAAAAATAGGACTGTATCGCGTGCCATAGTTCTCCTCAATCATTCGTGTCGAAGGCAGCGACTTTCCTTGTAGAGACGCCCCGGCGGGGCGTCTCTACGCCAATTGGGGACGACGACTCGACCCATATCTCAAATAGGAGTCCTATATATCAGGACGCACGTATCGTTACCTGAACCGCGATCTGTTCTGTCTCTCTGTGAGGAACGTAGCTTTCGCAAGTGCTATGCCGAGACGCACGAAAAACTGGAAAAGCTCGGGTGTGGTGGCTCTTTGTCACCACGTTGGCACTCGGCATCGCCTTGCGGGGCTTTGGAGAGAAGGAAACGATAGAGCATGTGCATTTCAGCGGAAGCGAGTTTTGCGGTTGGAGTTGGTGCCGGCATAACGGGAGTGGCCACCTTGCAGTGCACAGGAGCGAAGACGCTGCCGTGGCTTGCCGCTGTCCCCGCGCTGTTTGCGGTGCAACAATGCGCCGAAGGAGTCGTATGGCTCTATCTCAATGGCGGCTTCCATCAAACACCGGTGAGCCTCATAGCACAGTATGTGTACCTCGCGTTCGCCTACATCTGGTGGCCGAGTTATACGCCCCTGGCTGTCGCCCTGGCTGAGCCGGTGCCGTGGCGACGACGCTGGTCGTTTGTGGCCGTGGTAGGAGGCCTCTGCATATCGGCATTCGATGGCTACTATCTGTTAACAACTGACCTCTCTCCAACAGTGGTCGGACACAGTATTCAATACGGCCACGGGGCGCTGAACGCACGCATGACCTACGGCATGGTCTCGCTGCTCCCACTCTTCATCACCAGTCTCCCCAAGCTCTGGGTCCTTGGAGCGCTGAGCCTCGTGACCTTCATCGTATCGGATGTGTTCTTCTCGCTGACGTTCATTTCCGTCTGGTGCCTGTTGGCCGCGGTCAGTAGTGTTGTCCTGTGGTACGTCGTCAAACACTATGGGGAGACGGCTCACGAAAAGTAAGCGTTCAGTCGTCATCTGTCAGTAACAATGAAGAGCTGTCTCTAACAGGCGGCTTTTGCGCATAGCACAAGTTCGGCTTGTCCTCCCTATCCGTGCCCCTGTTGCGTCCTCTTTGCTAGCGGGCGCCAATTCCACA
This sequence comes from Deltaproteobacteria bacterium, assembly GCA_043772795.1. GTDB lineage: Bacteria > Desulfobacterota > Binatia > Bin18 > Bin18 > VGTJ01. The sequence continues at coordinate 7,688 of JAYVFX010000132.1, read as the reverse complement.
CCGGTGGTCACCCGGTCCCACACGACTCCCAGGAAGATGGAGGATAGGCCCGTAGGCTTTCTGACCAAGTGGTTTCATTCGGAATAATCCCAATGTAACGGGAATCGCAGAATTGAGAAACAAGGACCTGTTCTTACCATTTTCGGGAATGATGGGAGAAAAACTCCTTGTGCTCATGGCGACCGTAACGGCAAGACAATTGCGTAGCTGAAGGCACCACTGACCGAAACAAAAAAATAAGGAGCCTTTTCATGCCCATCGAGAATACAGAAGAGTTCGTCCGTATCCCCGCCGATGGCGTCACCCTCGAAGGCGAACTGGTTGTCTCAACATCTTGGCTCGAAGCTCACAGTGCCCGTGGAGTGAACGACCGTCAGCACAAAAGAGGACCTCTCACTTCCTCCTGAACATTTATGCCGACAAGCGCGCGTCCGCCGGGTGCGTACGTGGTTCGAGCCGGCGCAAGACCTGGACCAGCTCGAAGGCCTCAATCACATCCCCAGGCTTGATGTCCTGGGGGTGCTCCAGCCCGATACCACATTCGTACCCACTCGCCACCTCGCGGACATCGTCTTTGAAGCGCCGCAGGCTGCTGATACGACCCTGGTACACGGTCACGCGATCCCGCATGAGCCGCACCTGTGCAGTACGAAGAATCTTCCCCTCTTTGACTACGCTTCCCGCCACGACACCCACACGAGGGATTGTAAAGACCTGCCGCACCTCGGCACTGCCCAGCAGTTTCTCGGCGTAGACGGGGGTCAAAAGTCCTTCGAGCGCCGCACGGACATCAGCCAACACTTCGTAAATGATCTCATAGAGACGAATCTCGATGCCTTCACGCTCTGCGAGCTTGGCCGCTTTCACCTCTGGCCGCACCTGGAAGCCAATAATGAGCGCTTTCGATGCGGTCGCCAGCAGTACGTCGGTCTCGGAAATCGCTCCGACCGAAGCATGGAGCACGGTGAGCTTGACCTCCTCAGTCGAGAGCTGCTGGATCGCGTCCTTGAGCGCCTCGACGCTGCCGTGCACATCGGCCTTGAGGATAACACGTAGTTCCTGTTGTTCGGCTGCTGCCTGGCCCAGGTCTGCCAAGGAAAATTTTTTGGTCGTGGTGAGGGCCGCAACCCGGTGTTTGCCTTGCCGATGCTCGGCTACCTGGCGCGCCTGGATCTCATTCCGTGCGACGATGAGGACATCACCTGCGGCAGGCACACCGTTGAGCCCCAATACTTCGACTGGTATTGCTGGTGTGGCCTCGGTGACTCGTTGTCCACGGCTGTTAAACAAGGCTCGCACTTTGCCATACTGTGCACCACACACACAGGGATCACCGACCCGCAAGGTACCTTCTTGCACCAAGACCGTCGCCACTGGTCCGCGACCTTTATCGAGCTTGGCCTCCACCACTGTGCCTTTGCCAGGACCCGACAGCGCGGCTTGCAACTCCAATACGTCGGCCTGTAACACGAGCATTTCCAACAACGCTTGTAAGCCTTCCCCTGTCTTGGCTGAGACCGGAACAAAGATCGTATCTCCACCCCACTCTTCTGGCACAACGCCGTAATTGGCAACTTCCGTTCTTACGCGCTCGACGTTGGACTCAAGCTTGTCAATCTTGGTCACGGCCACCACGAAGGGGACCTTGGCCGCGCGCGCGTGGTTGATAGCTTCGATCGTTGCGGCATCACTCCATCGTCCGCTGCCACCACGAGCACGACGATATCCGTCACCGCCGCACCGCGCGCCCGCATGGCAGTGAACGCCTCATGCCCCGGCGTATCGAGGAAGGTAATCTTGCGACCGTTGACTTCGACATCGTAGGCACCAATGTGTTGGGTAATCCCACCTACCTCACGAGCTGTAACATGGGTATGGCGGATGGCATCGAGGAGCGATGTCTTGCCGTGGTCCACATGTCCCATCACCGTCACCACGGGAGGGCGCGCTACGAGTTCCTTTGGCGTCGGCGTAGCCATATCAGTTGTGAGCATCGCTTCCACATCCAACGCCACGTTCTCGACGGTATAGCCGAACTCAGCTGCCGCACGGGTTGCGGTGTCCACATCCAAGACGTGGTTGATGGTCGCCAGCATACCGAGGCCGAAAAGTTTCGTGATAACTTCGGTTGCCTTAATCCCCATCTCCTTTGCGAGATCAGCGACCGTAATGACTTCTACGACTTTAATGACGCGCTTGCTGGCCTTGGGAATGGTAAGCACGACCGGCTGCGCCGCCCTCCCCATCGACGGCTTACGTTTGTGGAGGCCACGCAGAAAACGCTGCTCACCCGTGCCGCGCTTGGTCACTGTCGGTGTACGAACCACGACCGACCTGGGCCGATGGGGCTTGCCGATCTCAAGCGCTGAGACCTGCGCCGGGCGTTTAGCTTGGGGCGGAACGACTGTCAGCGGTTCCTGTCGCTGTGGTGATTGGGGAACGTAAATCGTTTTCCGCAAATCGATGCGACCGAGAACCCGCGGAGACGGCATGGTCGTATCAGCGACGACTGGCTGAGCGGGAGGCAAGGGCAGCATCGAAGCAGAAACCGGAGCATCGTCTTCGCCGTGTTTTGTGTCTACGGGCCGCGCACGCACTAAGGCCTCTTCCGCCTGCGGCAGGACCAACAGGACGGGCATTTCGTTTGTGATCGGACGATCAAACGCAACAGCAGGGATAGACTCACTGAGAGTTGGGAACGTGCGATCAGCCGTCACGGGCGGCGCTGGTTTGTCGTTCAGCGCAGGGACCATTTCCTGCGGTACGGCTACTCGCGTGGTGCGACGGCGAATCACGCCGGTTTGCACGCGACTCTCGACGACTTGCTCCTTGGTCGTGATCGTTGCCGTTGTTCCGTCCGCCGGTTGCGTCATTAGTCGTTCAGACACCAATCGATGCTGTCCCACAACAGGGGCTGGTGGTGGAGTCACACGAAGCAACGCTTTGACCTTGGCGGCCTCGTCGTCCGTGATGGCACTGTGAACGGTCTTCGCACTGCTGCCAAGTTTTGGCAGTTGGGCGAGGATCGCTGGCGCAGCAACACCCCACTCCTTCGCTAACTCATAAATGCGTGTTCGTTTCATCGCTATTCGTTCCTACGCCGCACGCTCCAATTGCGTGGGGCTGTGCCCGACACGCCAGCGCTGCAAACCGGTGCGCAGATACTCCGGTTCGAGCCCTAAGACGTGACAGATACTGACAAAGCTACACAGCCAGGTCGGATCGTCGTCGAGGATCCACCCTTCGGCTTCCTTGAATAGCCGCTGGCTGCGGCGGCTCGTGGCAGTCGCATACTTCATGTAGGTCTCGAGGCCTTCACGCAGCACTGCCCACAGCAAATGGCAGGCTGGCTGGGTACGGATACGTTCTGCGACCTCTGCGGGAGGTGCAGCGAACGGCGAGGCAGCAGTAAAGTCCATAATCTTCTTTCCTCTGGTTCCCTCTGTGAACGAAGGGCAAGGTGATGAACCAAGCAGTAAACTGAAATCCGGGATCCCTATTGACCCGGGTGGACCTGAGAACCGTTGAGACAGATGGAGAAAGGGCTAACGGCAGGAGAATTCAAGGAATACAGCTTGTTAGACGCACTGAAGTGCAGAAAAATTCAGGAGCACACGCGTGGATACTCCCCCTGCACCATACCCATACCGCTTCCTCTTGCCTAAGCCGCGTTTTCCCATTTTTGACAACCAGCCCGTGCTTTTTCCTAACTATAGGAATACAATCCGGGTGACCGCTCCGCGTTCATAACCAGGCTACGACAAAATCTCAGAGGTATTGTGGATCCTCTGCCGCGCGACCCACGGGACGTTTTGCTCCTCCCTGTGGCACATCGCTTGCTCTCTCCTCGCTCATATCTGCCACCTCCAAGAGAAGAAAATACAGAATCTACGTCATGCAGCCCCTGTCTGCCGATTCTCACGCATGGCGCCCGATCAAGCGGAAGAAGGGTACGGATGGATCGAACCCAGTGCTATAGACGACGGTCGTACGACACGGGGTGTGCAGCGTTTTTGGGAAAAGCCCGATGCGGCTACAACACATGCGCTCCTCTCGCGTGGAGCGTTGTGGAACACCTTTGTCTGTGTCGCCTGGGCGCCCACGGTGTGGAATATGGTCCGGCAGGTGGCGCCGGATGTAGACGTGGCCTTTGCTGGCATCCGCCACGCGTTAGGCACCCCGTCTGCTACCGCAGTGACCGAGCGCGTCTATGCAACGCTGCGGTCTGTCAATTGCTCCTCCGGGGTGTGCGAGCCCTTAGTTTCGCACCTCCGCGTATTGCCAGTATCAGATGGCGGCTGGAGTGATTGGGGGAGGGTACAACGAATCTGCGATTCCCCGGCGCAGATGGGGAAACTCGACGAGCGTCTGGCGCGGCTACGGCACCACAAGGGCACCGACCCGATTGCGTTCCCCTTATCGCACCGGCGTAAACCGAGTGTCAGTCTGCATTAGACACAGCAGTATGGAGGGATAACCATGAGCACCACTGGCTTGGAAGTTTTCGACACCACGTTGCAGAAGACCCAACTCTGGCTCAAGGAGATCGTGACTGAATTGGAATGGCAGCAGAATCCGTCCTGGGCCTATCTCGCACTGCGAACGGTGCTGCATGCTTTACGTGAGCACCTGACCATCGAAGAAGCCACCGATCTCGGTGCCCAACTGCCCATGTTGATTCGCGGACTCTACTACGAAGGGTGGACGCTCACAGGAAAGCCGATCAAGGACCGGCATGCAGACGAGTTCTTCGTGCATATCGCCCAGTCGTTCCGTGAGGATGCATGGATTGATCCAGAGAGAGTAGCCCGCGCGGTTTTTCGTGTCCTGTCGCGACATATTACTGCCGGCGAGCGTGGCGATATCATTCACAACTTACCCGCCCCGTTGCGCGAGCTGTGGCAGCCGGACACCCGGACCTAATTCGCTGGGTCTTATTCACGTGTTGTTACGATTCGTATGAGAGGAGATCCACTATGCCATCCTATATTATGCAGACGCGATTATCGCCGGAAGCCTTGAAGCGGCCGGAGTCCGTGGCAGAGCTGAACAGGCAAGTCGAAGCCAACGAGGTGCTCACTCCGTTCACTCCTCGCGTCGGGTCACTGGTGGACGAGAAGGTCATGGAGGGACTCATGGCGATGCAGTCGTTGGATAACGTCCGCCAGTAGCGTCTTCAGGCTCTGCCTTTGCAGGGGGAATTCTGTAGTGACGGTCGAGGAAACACTGTCTGTGACTACGACCCGTTGGAGTGGCAGCTCCCGCAAGCGTTCTACCGCTGATCCGACAAACAACCCATGACTCGCGACGATGATGACGCTCTCTTGCGCAGCCCCTGCCACGTGTAGCGCCTGATACGCAGCAACGATGGTCCCGCCGGTACTAATCATGTCATCCACCAGCACGGGAACACGGCCGTGCACGTCGCCGACAATGCTGTCTACCCGCACATCTTCGCCACTCAGACGAGATTTCTGCACGAACGCGACCGGCATCTGGAGCAATCTGGCATAACGCTCAGCGAGCTTGACTGCCCCGAGGTCTGGCGCCACGATCACGGCGTTCGGAGGAATGTCCGATCGGATCGCTTCGGCAAGCAGTGGGATCGCGCTTACGTGTTCGATCGGCATCGGAAAGAATCCCTCCACGGTGCTCGTATGCAGATCGACCACTACGACGCGGTCCAGTCCCGCGGTCTTGAGTAGGTCAGCCACCAGCCGGGCGGCCACCGGCCCGCGTCCCCTGGCCCGACGGTCCTGGCGCGCATAGCCGAAATACGGAATGACCGCAGTGAGACGAGCGGCTCCCGCACGGCGGCACGCATCGGCCAGCAAGAACAGTTCGAACAGATGGGCATCCGCAGGTGGACTAGTGGATTGCAGCAGGTAGACGTCATGGCCGCGTATGTGCTCTTCGATTTCGATGTGCAACTCGCCATCCGGAAATCGCTGCAGCACGCGACGACCAAGTTGCACCCCAAGGTGCGCTGCGATCCCTTCCGCGAGCGGGAGATTCGCTGTCCCACTGATCATCATCAAACTCATCCCCATTTGTGCACCTCTGTTCTGACTGCGCAGCGGCTTCAGGGAGGGCTCACGTGTTCTCGTTCACGACACACGCTGTGTTTAGTGCGATAGACGATAGCCAAGCTCTACTGCCTCTCCTTGCACATCGCACGACACAGCGCCTCCAGAGTCCTCGGATGCTTGTAGGCGCAAAGCGTGTGCCACGCGGTGTGAAGACAGAAACACTAACGTGGCCGTCTCCGGATTCTTCCGTCTCCAGATAGTCGCTTGATCCCTTCTCTCTCATTCGTCGCTGATAGAGCGAAGGGAGAGCGTGCAAGAGTTGCTGAAACGACGCGCGGCAACCTCGTAAGGACCGGTAGCTCAAGTCGCTGCTTTCTCAATCTTGGGAAGGAGGAAAGCGTTTCTTCGCAAATTTGGCAAGAGTATACGTTTTTTACGCCTTTTTGCCTGCTCAGGTACTGGTACATTCGTTGCGGTATCCACGATCTATACAATGCATCATCGGGACGTCTGTCCCCGAATCGAAGGAGACACGTGTTCACAGTTCCTTCGATGGCGCTGGAACTCTATGGAAGAAAGAAGGGTTTGAGGATGTCTCCGTGATTAACGGCATTCCGACCCCGCTGCATGTCACCATGGCCGATGTGCAGACGGGAACGATGTCTGAGTTGAAAGTGCAACAGGTCGAGTACGATGGGAACATTTTTGATCCGACCCAGCTGTCCCACAGTGTCCAGTTCTCCACCTGGCAAAGCTACACGAGCCAAGTAGCAGAACGCAAATAAACAGGAGCAGTATATGAAAACCGACGCGCAAATTTACCAGGACGTCATCGACCAACTCACCTGGGAACCCAGCATTGACGCGACCCATATCGCGGTCGCCGTACGCGACGGCGTCGTCACCTTGAACGGCGCGGTCGCCACACTGACCGAAAAGTGGGAGACCGAGCACGTGGTGAAAACCATCGCCGGTGTCCGTGCGGTCGCCGATGAACTGGAGGTCCGCCTTCCCGCCGCGAACGAACGCATGGACAGTGATATCGCTCGTGCGGCAGCCCTCGCCCTCGAATGGCACAGCGCCGTCCCCCATAAGCGTATCATCCTCACTGTACGTGAGGGGTGGGTCACGCTTGAGGGTGCTGTGAGTTGGCCGTATCAAAAAACGACCGCAGAAGAGATCGTCCGCCATCTCATGGGGGTCACAGGCGTCACGAATCGCCTAGTCATCGAGCCGTTGGCTGAGGTGCATGAGGTCTCTAACGGGATTGCTGCCGCGTTTCAGCGCCACGCCAGTTTAGAAGCCCACAAGATCCACGTCGAAGTGCGAGGGACTACGGTCATTCTGCGTGGCGATGTGCACTCGTGGTTCGAGCGGGCGGAAGCAGAACGTGTCGCGCTCTCTGCACCAGGCATTACCGCAGTTGACAATCGCATCGGTGTGACGCGGTAGCAGAGACCGAAGACCGGAACAGCGACTGCACGCCAGTGTCACTCCCCTACGATGCATTGCTGGGGGCACTGCAAGGTGAACATACACTGCATTGATGAGGTGAATAAGGAGCATCATCATGACTCGGTTACGTCACATTCTCGTCGGCCACAATTTCTTCCCGGATGGGGAAGTGGCGGTGTCTTCAGCTGCAGTGTTAGCCGCACG
>JAYVFX010000131.1:0-3194 GCA_043772795.1 Deltaproteobacteria bacterium | reverse complement strand
AGAAAGAATCGGCAGTACTGAGAGAACATGGTACCAGTATAATAATATACGAGTTGCAGGGAGATCTTACGTTCACTTCTACGGAAGTCGTTGTGCGGGATATCGTGCAATCCCTCGACTCGATGCATTTTGCCATTCTCGATATGAAAAGGGTCATGAGCATCAATAATGCGGCCGGCAAGCTTCTGCGTGACCTCGTCCAATCTATGATTGCACAATGTGTGTATCCAGTCTTTTCTCACACGGACATTCATGAGACCTTCTCTCGTGAATTGCGCGAGATGATCAACCCTGCGGTTCCAAGCCCGTCTCTAATCTTCGACGACAATGACTTTGCCCTGGAGTGGTGCGAAGATCAGCTGTTGACACAAAAAATGCTCGTGCACTGTCCTGTTGAAGCAGTGCCGTTTTCTCAACATCTCATTTGCCAAGGGCTCACGATGCAGCAACTGTCGCGTTTACAAAAGCATTTGCGTCGTGTGACCTTTACGGCCGGTGATATGGTACTCAAGCGTGGTGAACAACCGGACAATATGTATTTTCTTGTGAAGGGAGAGGTCAGTACAAGTGTGAAGTTACCGACTGGGAAAGTGAAGCGTCTTTCTGCGTTATCAGCCGGGGCGATATTCGGTGAAATGGCGTTTATTGACCACATGCCTCGTTCTGCCGATGTGCGGGCGGATACAGATATTGAATGTTACGCCTTATCTCGGGAGGATTATGATCGTTTGAGTCAGTCCGCCCCTGACTTACGAGCAGCCCTGCTCGAAAATCTGGTGCGCCACATTTCTCAACTGTTACGGAGAACAAATGAGGAAATCGGAGTATTGTCGCAGTAACGAAACTTCTTGTTTGGAACGCGGACAGTGCAAGGGAAGCATCGTTGATGCTAGTCGATTATAAGGTCCCAAAAGTAAAGCTTCGTTGTGCTGATATTCGTTTAGCAGCAGTGTCGGCAGTAAGTGACGAGACACCGCGTCGAGGGTGCATAGGGAAAATCCTGATTGCAGTGGGTCTTTGTTTCGTCTAAAAGTCTAGGGACAAACTGCGATGGCCACTCGCCCTCAGTCCTTAAAGATACGGACTACCATCAGTGAATGTCCCGACAAGAATGGTCATGCTGTGGCATCTATGCCACAAATGGAATAATCACTCTGTATTTTGTACCGAGGGAAGGAATGCGCGGTGCGAAGGAATAATTTCTTGCGTGTATACATACTGCTCTTCTTTAGCTTCCTCATCGTATTGTCCTCATCGGTGACGTGCTTTGCGCAAACCCAAGAACAGGGGGTGGCCAAAGCGGTTTCCGTCCAGGGAACGGTTGAAGTCCAAAGAGTTGGCACATCCCAGTGGCAGCCAGTGCAATTGAATGACACCTTCCGTGCCGGTGATACGATTCGGGTACTGGAGAAAAGTCGAGCCGATATCTCCATGCTCGATCAATCGGTGCTGCGTCTCAATGCCAACACGACGATCACCGTTGAAGGGGTGAAAGACGGAGGCACTGGTCTCCTGAATATGCTCAAGGGAGCGGCGTACTTCCTCAGTCGCGGTCCCCGTAGCCTGGAAGTACGGACCCCCTTCGCCGTTGCTGGCGTCAGGGGCACTGAGTTTCTCGTGAGTGTTGAAGCCGCCCAGGCGCAGGTAACGGTTTTTGAGGGAACCGTCGTCGCGGAGAACCAAAGCGGAAATCTCACTCTGCGTGGCGGACAATCGGCGGTGGCGGAAGCTGGGAAAGCGCCAACGCTGCGGCTGGTGGCACGTCCGCGTGATGCTGTGCAGTGGACGTTGTACTATCCACCGGTTATCTATTTTCGTGCCGACGAACTTCCTCCTGGGCCAGACTGGCAAGCGGTGCGGCAGTCGATTGAGTTTTATCGCGTCGGAGATCTGCAGAAGGCTTTTCAGACGTTAGGAACCGTTTCTGGCTCTCTCAGAGATCCTCGATTTTTTATCTATCGTGCCTCACTCTTGTTGGCTGTCGGTCGTGCCGATGAGGCAGCGACAGACATCCAGCAAGCGCTTGCTCTACAACCGCAGGAGAGCAACGCTCTTGCTTTACAAGCGATCATCGCTGTCGTGCAGAACGAGAATGAGAAAGCGCTGGCAGTTGCCCAACAAGCTGTTGGGGCAGCCCCGCGCTCTGCTACGCCATTCATTGCCTTGTCTTATGCCCAGCAATCTCGGTTTGATCTGGAAGGTGCACGAGACAGTTTAGAAAAAGCGGTTGAACTCGAACCACGTAATGCGCTGGCGTGGGCGAGGTTGGCAGAGATCCGCTCGTCATTCGGCAAGCTCGATCAAGCCCTCGACGCGGCGCAACAGGCGGTGACACTAGAGCCGAATCTTTCACGCACACAAACAGTGCTGGGATTTGCCTACTTAATGCAGGTCAAGACGACAGAGGCGAAGGAAGCCTTTACCAAAGCGATTACGCTGGATCAGGCTGATCCTCTTCCCCGCTTGGGACTAGGGTTGGCGAAAATCCGCGATGGCAATCTCCATGAAGGTAGTCGGGAGATTGAAATTGCTTCGAGCTTGGACCCCAACAATGCGCTGGTTCGCAGCTATTTAGGTAAAGCCTATTATGAGGAAAAACGCACGGGGTTGGATGCACGTGAGTACGACACTGCCAAGGGACTGGACCCGCAAGATCCTACACCGTTCTTCTATGGCGCCATCGAGAAACAAACCACAAACCGGCCAGTCGAAGCTTTGCAGGATCTGCAAAAGGCAATTGAGTTGAACGATAACCGGGCGATCTACCGATCGCGCCTGTTGCTCGATTCTGACCTCGCGGCACGCAGCGCAAGCCTTGCGCGAATCTACAGTGATCTAGGCTTCCAAGAACTTGCGTTGGTCGAAGGATGGAACTCCGTCAACACCGATCCAAGCAACTTTTCCGCCCATCGGTTTTTGGCTGATTCGTACTCTGTCTTGCCGCGCCACGAGATCGCCAGGGTGAGTGAATTGCTTCAGTCGCAACTGTTGCAACCACTCAACATGACCCCGATTCAGCCCCAACTTGCTGAGAGCAATTTGTTCCTGATTAGCGCTGCTGGTCCTGGAGCGCTCTCTTTCAATGAGTTCAATCCTCCTCGTTCTAACGGATTTTGTGGTCATAAACGTAAGCCTCCCATAGAGGAGGCAAGCAAGAGATTTTGCAGCCAGTTCGAGTGATAGTGAAAGCCATT
>JAYVFX010000130.1:0-14624 GCA_043772795.1 Deltaproteobacteria bacterium | reverse complement strand
CCCTTCGACTACGCTCAGGGCAGGCTTTTGCGTTTTGACTTTTGAATTTTGACTTGCTTCTGCTTCCTGACTACCGACTCCGTTGTCTTGACTGACAACTGATAACTGATCACTGACAACTTCTGCAATAAACCGAAACCCCCGCCGGTGCACGGTCTCAATGTAGCGCGGCTGCTTGGCATCATCTCCCAACGCCTGCCGCACCTCTTGAATACACGACGCTAACGTCGCATCGCTGATTATGGTCTCCGGCCACGCGGCAGCAAAGAGATCGTCTTTCGTCACCAACTGTCCGGGGTGGTCGACGAAGTAACACAGCACGGCAAAGGCTTTGCCCGTCAGCTTGACCTCGTGGTGATCCCGCCACACTTGCACCTGCTTCACGTCAAGCCGACAAGAGCCGAAACACACGCTTGAATCTGTTGCTCTTTTTTCTTGCTCGTTCATCCCACAACAATCCCAGAGTAATCCCAGAACTTTCCCATGACTTCGTGCCGCTGATTTCTTACTCTCCTGCCACAAACAACGCGTGATTGCAAACGCAATCCACACGATTGGCACTCAATGAAAGGAGAGAGCAGCTATGGAAATGAAGCCACCCTAAAAGGGAGACAAAATCTCTGAAGCTCAGGTTTTCTTGCAACTAGCCCCCAACTTCATAAAGGAGAGCGTATGTCTATGTACAAGCGAATAATACGTATGACCGTGGCAGCCATGTTGATCCTGGCGATGGTAGGTTTGAGTTACCAAGCCGAAGCCGTCGCAGGAGACCAGAGTCCAAATCCCGCCCTTGTTATTGAAAGCGGCCCCCTCAAAGGCATCACCTCGCGAACCATACACAAGTTCCTCGGCATTCCCTATGCTGCTCCGCCAGTGGGGAGTTTGCGGTGGACTGCCCCACAACCATACAGGCGCTGGCACGGATTGTTCAAAGCGACCGAACTCGGCAATTCCTGTCCTCAACCTGGTTCGTCCGGTTCGGCATTTGGTGACGAGAATTGCCTGTTCCTCAATGTCTATACACCCGGGCACAAGAAGAACCGGCACAGACATGATGGGTTGCCAGTGATGGTGTGGATTCATTGGGGAGGTCTGACAAGGACCAGTGGTGGGTTCTTCGACCCTACGCCGTTGGTGGAAAAAGGCGAAGTCATTGTCGTGACCATTAATTATCGGCTCGGTGTCTTAGGCTTCTTCGCCCACCCTGCGCTCGATGCCGAGGGTCATGTCAATGCCAACTACGGGCTCATGGATCAGCAATTTGCCCTGCAGTGGGTACGGCGGAACATTGCCGCTTTCGGAGGTGATCCACAGCGGGTGACGATTTTTGGTGAGTCTGCCGGCGGGCTGAGTGTCTATGCCAACCTGGCCTCGCCAACCGCGGCGGGCCTCTTTCATCGCGCCATTGCCCAAAGCGGGGCGTATACCAGCTTTCAAAACTACCAGCAGTCCATTGTGCCCTTAGCGGTCGCTGAAGCCGGAGGTTCTGCCTTTGCCGCCCAGGTAGGATGCGGCGACGGCACGGCCCAATGCCTGCGTGCCACTTCGGCAACAACACTGGTCAATGTACAGCCGAGTGAGGTCTTTCCTATCGTTGATGGAACGGTGTTGACTCAGCCGCCGGGGGCGGCTTTTGCCGGGGGTCAATTCAACCGCGTACCAGTGATAACGGGATCGACTCATGACGAATGGCGTTCGTTTGTCGCAGGGGGCTATGACTATCTTGGCAATCCGTTGACCGATGCCGCGTATCCACAAGCGGTGGCTGACTTTGTTCCACCAAATCCCTCCAAGGACTTCTTTGTCCAGTTGCTCTTACTTCGCTACCCGCTCAGCAATTATCCGCTCCTTCCGGGCGTTGTCAGTAGAGCGCCGTTCGCGCTGGGGGCTTTGGGAACCGACGCGGTCCACTCGTGTCCGGGGCGCAACGCCGCACGATTACTGTCACAATATGTGCCAACGTACGCCTACGAATTTAACGACGCCAATGCGCCGCTCAGTTTTGGTCTCGTCCCGGTGAGCTTTCCCCTCGGCTCGTACCATGGTTCCGAACTGTCCTACCTCTTCAATTTTGCGACGACACCCGCACCCACGCTTGCGCAGCGGCAGCTCTCAGATGCAATGATCGGCTACTGGTCGCAGTTCGCGCGCGCCGGTGACCCAAACGCGTCTCGTTCTCCGGCCTGGTCCCCCTACAATGCCGCGACGGATCAGTTCCAGTCTCTCGTGCCGCCGACACCAACGGTCGAGTTCAACTTTGATACTGCTCATCAGTGTTCGTCGTTCTGGAACTTGTTCTAACGTGAAGTCGCGCTACGACGCTAACGTCATCACCCTTTCACCTTTTAGGAGATCAATATGAAAATGAAATATTGGCAGAGAAACAGCAAACGATGGAGCATATTGGCGGTAGGGTTCATCTTGACCATGGCGCTAGTCAGTACGCCACGGCTCTCCCGGGCCGACGCCGTCACGGATTGGAATGCCATCGCCACGCAAGCGACTGGCACTGCTATCGCCGCCGGGCGACCAGGGCCAGCCACGCTCCTCGACCTTGCCATCGTCCATGTCGCCATCCACGACGCCGTCCAAGCCTTCGATAAACGCTTCGAGCCGTACCACGTGAAGATTTCAGGCGCAGCCGGCTCACCGGTGGCGGCGCTGGCAACGGCTGCCCACGATGTGCTGCTCAACCTCTTCCCTGCCCAGGCTGCCTCACTCAATACGCAGTATGCCGACTACTTGGCCAGTCAGGGCCTCTCCGTCAACGATCCAGGAGTAGTGGTTGGTCAGCAAGCCGCAGCTGGTATCCTTGCCTTGCGGGCCAACGATGGGCGCTTTCCCGCCAACTTTCCGCCTTTTACCGGTGGCACCGACATCGGCGTGTGGCGTCCAACCCCTTCTTACCTCTCTGGGCCACCGCCGACTCTCGCACCAGGATTGATCCCGTGGCTGGCCACCGTCACTCCGTTTACCCTGAAGAGCCCGTCACAGTTCCGTGCTGGCCCGCCCAACAAGCTGTCGGGCAAACGGTACGCTGAGGAGTACAACGAAGTCAAAGCGCTCGGCGCACTGCAAAACAGCACCCGCACTGCCGAACAAACCGACCTCGCGTACTTCTACGCCGACAATGGGGTGTTGACCCGCGCCCTCCGTACCATCGCTGCGGCCTACATCAGCAACCTCGGGGAGAGTGCCCGGCTCTTTGCGCTGGCTCATTTGGCGGTCGCTGATGCGATCATTACCTCCTGGGACAGCAAGTACTTCTACGTCTTCTGGCGCCCGGTCACCGCTATCCAGCAAGGGGACAACGATGGCAACGCGCGGACGCAGGGTGACCCGACGTGGCAGCCGCTCATCAATACGCCCAACTATCCCGAGCACTCCTCAGGAGCTAACAACATTTCCGGGGCCGCGACTCGCATCCTGCAACTCTTCTTTGGGACGGATAACCTGACCTTCACGGCGACGAGCACCTATCCCCTCGCAGTGCAAAAGAGCCGCACGTACAGCCGCTTTTCTGATGCCGCCAAAGATGTGGTCAATGCCCGTATTTATCTGGGTATCCACTTCCGCACCGCGGACGAGGACGCACGAAAGCAAGGGCGGCGCGTGGCCAAGTGGGTCTTCAAACACTTCTTGCAGCCGGTGAAGCGATGAGAGAGAACATGTCAGCGGTCAGCTTTTAGCATGCGTCCAGCTGTCAGCTTTTGGCTTTCAGCTTCTGGCTGACTGATGAGTGTTGACCACTGAGCGCTGTTTCTCTGCGTGTTCCGTGGTGCCTGTTCCGTGCTAAGCTGTTCTGGTATGGATACTGAGCATTTAGCGCAGTCACAGGCATCACAGCTCACCTACGGCGATTATCTTCACGTTCCACAGCTCATCGCCCTCCAACATCCGCAGTCCTCACCTCAACATCACGATGAGTTGCTTTTTATCATTACCCACCAAACCTACGAGCTGTGGTTCAAACAGTTGCTGCATGAGCTCGAGGCAGTGGTTGCGAACTTAGGAAAAGCGACGGCACATCCGGGCTCGCGTGATGAGGTGTACGAAGCGGCGCGATTACTTAGACGTTGTACAGAGATCGCTCGCGTACTGGTGCAGCAGTTCACCATTCTAGAGACGATGCTGCCCTCACATTTCCTTGCCTTTCGCGACAAGTTGAAACCTGCGAGTGGGTTTCAATCTGAGCAGTTTCGCGAAATCGAATTTCTCTGTGGGCTGAAAGACGAGAAGCTGCTGCAGATGCATGAAGCGACACCGGAAATGCATGCTGCGCTTGAACGGCGATTGCGTGAACCATCCTTGCGCGATGTCTTCTTTGCGGCTCTGACTGCTCTCGGTACGGTTTCACACAGTGATGACCACGCAGCGGAAGTGGAAGAGGTGCGTTCTCGTGCGCGCGCCCTGGGTATCGTCACGCTGTACCGGGATGAACGTGGACATCGCGATTGGATCGACGTATGTGAGCGCTTGACGGAATTCGATGAACTGCTGGTGTCGTGGCGACTGCGTCACATTCAGATGGTCGAACGCACGATTGGTGTACGTATGGGAACTGGCGGAAGCGGTGGCGCATCGTATCTGCGCGGAACACTCGACAAGCGCTTTTTTCCTGAACTGTGGGAAGCGCGGTCGCTGATGAATGAGGAGTGAAAAGCTTGGGAAAGCTGGGAGCACGGAGTACGGAGCGGAGAAGAGTAAGGAGTAAAGAGTAAGGAGTGAAGAAAAAGGCTGTAGGCTGTAGGGAAGACAAGATCTGAGGGGGACTTTAGTCCTCTTCGTTCGTTGAGCCCGGTGCTTGAGCGCCGGGCGACTTGTAA
This sequence comes from Deltaproteobacteria bacterium, assembly GCA_043772795.1. Taxonomy (GTDB): domain Bacteria; phylum Desulfobacterota; class Binatia; order Bin18; family Bin18; genus VGTJ01. The sequence goes on along the minus strand of JAYVFX010000130.1, from coordinate 9,798 downwards.
GGAGAAGAGTGATGGATGACTTACTCACCTACCGTAGAGAATTTCCTATTCTTGAACGGACTGTTTACATGATTAGTCACTCGTTGGGGGCGATGCCACGTCGTGTGTACGACCGTCTGCACGAATATGCCGACATGTGGGCGACCCGTGGCATTCGCGCTTGGGCCGAGGGCTGGTGGGAAATGCCAGTCACCACTGGTGACAAAATTGCGCGCATTATCGGTGCTGATCCGGGATCGGTTGCCATGCATCAGAATGTGTCGGTGTGTCAGTCGCTCATTCTTTCCTGCTTCGATTTGCGGCAACGGCGGAACAAGATTGTCTACGAGGCGATGAATTTTCCCTCGGTGATGTATGTATATGCGGCTCATGCAAAAGCCGCTGGCGCGCCGGTTGTAGAAGTCTCGAGTTCCGATGGCATCACCATCGATACGGAGAAAATGCTGGCGGCGATCGATGAAGAGACGTTACTTGTGCCCATTTCCCACGTGTTGTTCAAAAGTGTCTATATCCAAGATGCCAAGGCGATTATCGATAGAGCCCATGCGGTTGGGGCATATGTCGTGCTCGATGTATATCAATCCGCGGGCACGGTGCCGTTCAATGTCAAAGAGCTTGATGTTGATTTTGTCACCGGCGGTTCGGTGAAATGGTTGTGTGGTGGACCTGGTGCTGGCTATTTGTATGTGCATCCAAAACTACGGAGCAAACTCGAACCGCAGGTCACCGGCTGGATGGCGCATCGTGCACCGTTTGCGTTCGAGCCGGACATGACCTACGCCGACGATATCCATCGGTTTCTGCACGGCTCACCAGCGATCCCGGCTTTGTATGCGGCTGAGAGCGGCTACGACATTATCAACGAGATCGGTGTCGAGCGTATCCGTGCGAAATCGTTGCGGCAGACCGGGCGTTTGATCGAACTCGCTGATGCACAAAGTTGGCGTGTCAATTCACCACGTCCAGCAACCAAGCGTGGCGGGACAGTGGTTGTCGATGTGCCGCACGCTGCTGCCGTGGTCCAGGAACTTGCGCGACGCGATATTCTTGTTGACTTCCGTCCCGGTGCGGGTATCCGCATTGCGCCGCATTTTTATACCAAAGACGAGGAGCTTGATATCACGATAAGTGAAATCAAAAAGATCCTTGACACCAAGGCCTATGAGAAACATGAGGGGACTGGAGCGCGGTTCTAGCAGAAGGGGAAACGGGTAAAAGGGAAAAGGGGGAAAAGGGGGAAAAGGAGGAAACAGGCTAGGAGTCTGGGTGTCTAGGAGTCTAAAGTCGAGAAAAAGGGAACAGAGAAGGGACAAGCACGTAGCTTCTTTTATCCTTTTCGCCGTTTCCCCCTTTCGCCCTTTCGCCCAGTTTTATAGTTTCTCCCATTTATCCGTCTTCCGGGGAAAGGGTTGACAACATGCCTACCTTTGTCCTACCAGTGAATGCATCCACAGTTACGTAGGAGGATTACAGTATGGAATTCCGTATTATCTCAGGCGATTCGCATTTTGTGGAACCACCCAACATGTGGGCCGAGCGCATGGACAAAAAGTTCCGTGATCGTGCGCCGCATACGGTCCGTAACATTGATGGCAAAGAAGGGGAATTCTTTGTCTGCGAAAACATTACGCCGGTGCCAGTAGCAGGATTCTTCGGCTCGGGGAAGAGCGCCGAAGAGCTGCCGCAGCACACCAAGAAAGGCTTTGAGGTCGCGCCCAAGAGCGTGTGGGACCCAGCCGAACGTCTCAAAGAGCAAGATCGGGATGGTGTGACCGCTGAGGCGATGTACACCTCAATGGGTATGTTACTGTTTGGCCTCCAGGATGCAGAACTCCGGGCCTCCGCTTTTACGGCGTTCAATGATTGGGCGGCCGAATATGTCAGCTACAATCCCAAACGCATGATCGGCCTGGGAGCCATTACGCTTGAAGACATTCCGGCGGGAATTGCGGAACTCAAGCGGATTGCTAAGAAAGGGCTCCGCGGAGCCCTGATCTGGGGGGCGCCGCCTGAGGGGCATGAGTACAGCAAGCGTGAATACGATCCGTTCTGGGCCGCCGCGCAGGAAATGAACTTTCCGCTGTCGCTCCATATCCTCACCTCGCGACGGGGGCACGGGATCGACTTCAGCAAGATTCTCCACTCCTACATGAGTCTCCCCCACGAGGTTCAGATCACGTTAGCGGACATGGTGTATGGGAGCGTGTTCGAGCGGTTCCCGCAACTCAAGATCGTGTCGGCGGAGAACGACGTGTCCTGGTTGCCGCACTTCATGTACCGTCTTGACCACGGCTATGATCGGCTGCGGCATTTTGAGAACGTGCAACTGTCGAAGATGCCGAGCGAGTACATCAAGAGCAATCTCTGGGCGACGTTCCAGTTTGAAGATACGTGGATCGACAACCTGAGAAGTTTGGATACCAGCAAGATCATGTGGTCGTCTGACTATCCCCATACCGATTCCCCGTGGCCACGCTCGAAGGAGTACATCCACGAGCATTTCACCAGCGCACCGGGTGACATTGTTGCCAAGGTCGTCGGCGGCAACGCGGCCGCGCTGTACGGCATTAACTAAGAAAACTAGGTATATAGGTGCTAGGGGTTAGGGATTAGTCCCCTCCCTCAGCACTTAACCTCTTATTGCTAATCCCCAACCCCTATTTCGCCGCCTTAGTTGACAGCGCACATCCACTCACGCACGATTCTAGTAAAGATACGAATCTGCAGTGTCGACGAGAGTGTGGAGAAATGTATGTCAACGATCGACCTTTTTAATCCCACTGAAGAACACGCCCTTTTGCGGCAAACCGTTCGCAACTTCACCCGCGACGAGGTCGAACCGCAAGCCTTGGAGTACGATAGACAGGAACGGTTCAACTTGCCGTTGTTCCGCAAACTTGGGGAACTTGGCCTACTTGGGATCACGGTGCCAAGTGAACACGGGGGAGCGGGAATGGACCCCGTAGCGGCGGTCATCGTCCATGAGGAGCTGTCAGCGTCAGATCCGGGATTTTGTCTGGCGTATCTGGCTCACTCGATGTTATTTGTCAACAATTTTTATCACAACGCCAACGAGGAGCAGCGCCAGCGCTATCTCGATAAAGTCATCTCTGGTGAATGGGTTGGTGGCATGTGTATGACCGAGCCAGCGGCAGGGACTGACGTGTTAGGAATGAAAGCCCAGGCTGTACGGCGAGGCGATTCCTATTATCTGAACGGGCGCAAGATGTTTATCACTAACGGTGCGCTCGACGACAAGACGCTCGGCAATATCTTTCTTGTGTACGCACGTACGGAGAAGGGAATTAGTTCTTTCATCGTCGAGAACGGGTTCTCAGGATTTTCCCTGGGCCAGCGACTGCATGGTAAAACAGGCATGCGTGCGTCAATGACTGCGGAACTGGTGTTTGAAGATTGTGTCGTACCAGTCGCGAACCGTCTTGGCCAGGAAGGCGAGAGCATCCTCCATATGATGCGTAACCTAGAGATCGAGCGGGTGACGATTGCGGCGATGTCCACCGGGATCGGCGCGCGTTGTGTCGAGGTCATGACCAAATACGCAAGCGAACGCACGGCATATGGGCAACCAATCAACCAGTTTGGCCAGATCCAACGCTATATTGCCGACTCATACGCGCAGTACATGGCGGCGCGTACCTATCTGTATCATACGGCAGCGAAAATGAACTTGGACAAGCCTGGACAACGGGTCGATTCCGATGGTGTCAAATTGGTGGCGACCGCAATGGCTAAACAAGTGGCGGATAATGCGATGCAGGTCTTGGGTGGCTACGGTTATTTTAATGAGTATGTTGTTGAACGCCTCTGGCGCGACTCGAAACTATTGGAAATCGGTGGTGGTACCATCGAGGCACATCAGAAAAACATCGCTAAAGATCTGACGCGACGTATGGATTTGATTCGCTAAGGAGTTCTCATGAGCAGAAGTACATGGAATCGATTCATGATTGTCCTGATGGTGGCGCTGATCGTTTTTGGCCTGCGAGAGATCTTCCGTTCGCCTGAGCCGCTCAGTGAGTCTCGCTACCTGTTAAGTATCGGAATAGCAGTGGTTGTGATCATTATGAAACTTGGCGAAATGAAGCGAGTCGAATCTGAACGACAGAAGCCGTCCCAAGTGTAATCTGCGTCCCTGAGTTGAGAATGGAACGATCGCGTGTTTCTATCGTGAAGCCATCGCTATTCCGCATCCGGTTGAGAGACCGTCGAGCGCCCGGCTTTACGTTGCTGGAGCTGCTCCTCGTGCTGGTCATTATTGCGACTGCGGCAGCGTTGGTGGCACCAGCGATCGGAAGTCGCTTTACTTCGGCTGACCCACGACAAGTGATGGTGCAATTACGTGCAGCGATGGAACTCATGCGAGTGCGAGCAATTGAAGACGGCAAAGAAAAAGTACTAGTGATAGCACCGGAAGACGGACGCTACTGGAACGAGGGTGGCGACGGAGGGGGAACAGTACCGCCCGAGAGTGGTGTACTGATAGCACGTGGACGCTTTACGCGAGAAACTGGTGAGGTGGAATTTCACTTCTATCCAGATGGAACCAACTCTGGCGGTGAGGTGCGTATCGAAAAACCACGTAGTGAAGGCGGCAAGGTCTATGGGCTCACACTCAATCCGCTCCTTGGCACGGCGACGATCCATCGCGACGACTAAGGCAGAAAGCAAGGGCGAAACGGCGAAAAAGGATAAAAGGGGAAATGGATAAAAGGATAAGGGATAACAAAAAACTCGGCCCCCGACCTCCAACCCTTGGCCCCTGGCCCCTAGACTTCGGACTTCGGACTTCGGCTCTCGGGCCTCGGACCCCGAAGGGTTTTACGCTACTCGAAGTGATGGTCGCCCTTGCGGTATTAGCTGTAGGCATTGTAACGATTTTAGAATTGTTCGGCACCGGTCTGCGATTGACGACCAAAGCCTCCAGACGAACACAGGCGGTGATCTATGCACAGAGTGTGATGGACCGCCTCTTGGCGCAATCCAAGCTCGACGATGGGAGCGATGGAGGACAATTCCCCGGCGGATTTTCCTGGCGTGCTCAGGTGTCTGAAATTCATCCCGACGATGAGGGCTCTCGCTTACAGCCCAACCGGCAGAGTCAAACTGACTTTTTTCATCTCAAGCAAATTGAGGTCGGAGTCTCTTGGAGCGAAGGTGTAGGCGAGCAATCCTGTGCCCTCCGCTCGTTGCGTACTGTCACTGACCAACCCCAACCGCAAGCGCAAGTGCAGTAGCCATGAAAGCTCTCTCCACCCACGGGTTTACTTTTATCGAGCTCATCATCAGCCTGACCATTGTGGCGATGATCGTGCTCATGGTGAATGCTGCCCTCAGTATCGGGCTACGGGCGACTGACAAAGGCGCTGGCCGCGGCACCGAAAACCAGCGGGCACGGGCTGCGCTTGCGCTCATTACTCGGCAGTTGAAGTCTGCGTATCCACTGGCACTACAGACTGAGAAGGGTATTGCTGTCTACTTTACTGGTGGACGAGACGAACTGAATTTTGTGGCGACTACCGGCCGGCCAGAGGTCGGTGGTCTTGAGAAGATCACGTATTTCGTGCGCGAACAGCGCGGCCACCGTAGTCTGTGGCTGCGGACCGCAGCGCCGACACTTCCGGCGGACCTACTCAATGACCGAGAAGGAAAGCTCTCGCAAGAAACAGAGATTTTGCCCGAGATTGAAGAGATTTCCTGGGAATATCTGCGCCAGTTGCCAGCGCAGAACCGTGAAGAATGGATCGATCGGTGGAACGGTAAAGACGAGCGTCAGTTGCCACTCGCTGTTCGCTTGTCGTGGCGTGCTCGGCTTGGTGAGTTGCCCTACGAGTGGCACATCGAAGTCCCGCTCGCGGTCCGCTTCCCACAAACAGAGCTGCTTGCGTCTCCGCAGGCTCCCGGTCGGGGTGGGCGCCGCGGACAGAGAGGGTCTTTTGGTGGAGATAGAGGCAGATGAGGAACGAACGTGGGATTGTTCTCGTCATTGTTCTGTGGGCCATGATGATCCTCATGGTGCTAGCGGGCGAGTTGTCGCTAAGTTCGCGGCTCGAAGGGCGAACCACCAATGCTTATCAAGAGGACATGGAAGCCTATTACTTGGCTACCGCCGGAATACACCGAGCCATGTATCGTGTCTTAAGCGCCCAACAGCAAGGACGTAATTTGCTGAATATGGGAACGGGAGGTGGGTTTGGACAACCTAGAGGTGGATTCGGGAAAGGGCCAGGGGGGCAAGATCCACAGAACGAAGAGGAGCAAGACGTCTGGCTGCGAGGAGATGGGCGCTGGAAAAAGGAAGTGCTGGGCGCTGGTGGCTACTGGGTCCGAGTGATCGATGAGGGAGGGAAGATCAACCTGAATCAAGTCGATGAGGTGACACTACGGCAAACATTTGTGAACCTCGGCTTCGACCAAGAAACCGGAGAGTTGCTGACTGATACTATACAGGACTGGCGAGACCAGGATCCCTTGGTTCGGCTCCACGGCGCGGAGAATGACTATTACCAAGGGCTCCCCATTCCGTATCCGGCTAAGGACGGTCCCTTTGATTCGGTGGACGAGTTGTTACTTGTGCGTGGCGTAACCCCTGGATTGTTTTATGGAAGAGAAGGGCCTGCGCTTCAGCAGCTCTTTACCGTATATAGTGGCGGCGGGGGAGCAGTGAATTTACTCACTGCCAATCCGCAGGTGCTCCGTGCTGTTCTTGGTGTCGATGCTGACGCGGCGCGGGATATCGCGCAGCGTCGGGCAGAGGCCACTGGGGCGAACCTCTCCGGGCTTTTTCCCGGAGGAGGTGGGGGACGAGGATTGAACTTTGGGCTTCCCCAAGTGGTCACTGTTGAGAGTGTAGGGTACCTCAACGAGGCGAAGATAACACATCGTGTGAGTGCGGTAGTTCAACGGATCGGTGTCAATGGTTTCCGTTTCTTACGCTGGCAAGATCGGCTTGACGGTGGTGATCCAGTGCCGGTGGAAGTTCAATAAGCACGTGCCTGCAAACTCACACTGCTGAGTCATTGCGAACGAGGTGAAGCAATCTTTGTCTGGAAAAGAGATTGCTTCACCTCGTTCGCAATGACAGAGGTATCCCGGATTTCAGCCACGCTTTAAGTGTATTCTGTCGGCGAAAACGGGGTTACGCCGCACCTGTCCGTACCAAATCTCTTCCTGATGGTGGAGCGAAATACTGCCGTTGTAACCACAGTGCGACGTTCACCAGACTGACGAGCACGGGCACTTCAACGAGAGGACCAATGACAGCGGCGAACGCTGCTCCGGAATGAATACCGAAAACTGCGACGGCAACGGCAATAGCTAACTCAAAGTTATTACTTGCCGCAGTAAATGCTAACGTCGTTGTTTGTGAGTAGTCCGCGCCAACCTTTCGTCCCATGTAGAAACTGACCAGAAACATGATGACGAAATAGAGAAGCAACGGAACCGCGATGCGTACTACATCAAGTGGAAGCTGAACGATCAACTGGCCTTTGAGGCTAAACATCACAACAATCGTGAACAATAGGGCAATCAGCGTCAGTGGACTAATACGGGGAATAAATTGTGAATGGTACCACTCTTTTCCTTTCAGGTTAACCAGTACCGCGCGGGTCAGCATTCCAGCAAGAAAAGGAATGCCAAGGTAGATAAAAACACTATACGCGATTTGTGAGATGCTAACATTCACGACGATGCCTTGCAGTCCGAACCAGGGTGGCAACACCGTAATAAAGAACCACGCGTAGACGCTATAAAAGACCACTTGAAAGACGCTGTTAAAGGCGACCAATCCAGCTGCGTACTCTGTATCTCCTCTCGCGAGCTCGTTCCAGACGATGACCATAGCAATACAAGGGGCAATCCCTACTAAAATCAATCCAACCATATATTCCGGATAATTCTGTAAGAAGAGCAGAGCAAGCACAAACATTAGGAGGGGAGCGATAATCCAGTTCAGGATGAGCGCCAACTGCAATACGCGCCAGTCGCGGAACACACTCCCAAGATTCTCATAGCGAACCTTAGCGAGCGGCGGATACATCATGAGGATGAGACCGATAGCGATCGGGATGTTAGTTGTGCCGACCTGGAAGCGATTGATGAACGATTCGACGCCGGGAATGAAATACCCCGCAGAGACTCCGACAGCCATCGCCAGGAAAATCCACAGCGTGAGAAAACGATCAAGAAAGGATAGTTGCTTCATACCCCACGACTCCCTTTTTATAAAAAACAGGCAAATTATAACTGAGCCATACAAATATTACAGGGACATTACTAAGAGATGGCTTTCTCGTGACAGTGTAAAACTGGTTCACGGGCCGAATGCGAAAGTAGAAGACCTTTTGGCAAGACCGCGTAGAGGCACGGCGGTGCCGTGTCTCTACATACTAAACCCCATTACCTACTCAACAACATGAACGTTTTGCTTGAATCTGCACTAGTGGTGCGTCTACTGCGGCTTTCGCGGTTGGACTGCAGCATCCGGCAGCAGATGTTTCTTGTTGGCTCGCCTGCGCGTTCGGAGCGGGAGCACAACAGGCGTTATCTGCCAGTGAGTGTACTTCCGCGTCTTCCAGCAGCGTATACATCTCCCATTCCATACCGTCGGCATCGTGCAGCCAGAATTTATCTGCCTTTGCATAACAGCACGTGGTCCCGACTTGTTCGCGAACTGTGATCCCCTGAGCTTTTGTTCGCGCCTGTTCGGTCATCACTTTTTCATCGTCAGCATAACGAATGCCGAGATGGCTCACGGTTCCTGGCTCACCGGGACCAGGGTTCAATGAGAGAATCACTGGTGGATCAGTGAGTTCAAACTTGGCGTAATCTGCTTTCACTTTCGCTGGTTCAATGCCCAAAATCTTCTTGTAATGCTCGATCGCTGTGGGAAGATCTTTCACTGTGAGTGCTACATGAAACGTATTTTGTGCCATGGTCGTTCTCCTTTTGTTAAATCAACAAATATTGATGAATACGGACGAAAAAACTCCCTGTTGCTCCTATGATGATGGCGGCATATCTATCCTTTCTATCCCATCAAGAAAATTTGATGAATAAAGGCAAAAAAAGGGGCTAATTACAGCATGAGGGTGCTTTCGTTCTGAGCTTCCGACAGCAATCCGTTAAAGAGCAGAGAAAGTTTTCTAAGTCTTTCACTACCTCGGGGTTGAGTGAGTAGTACACCCATCGCCCTTCGCGGCGGTCCTTCAGGATGCCGGCATCTTTCAATGTTTTGAGATGAAACGAAAGGCGCGACTGCGCGGAGTCGAGCAGGTCGGTTAGATCACATACGCACTTCTCCCCCTCGCTCAGCCGATCGACGATCCGCAGTCGGGTTTCATCGGATAGCGCATGAAACCACCGCGCCACTCGTGGAACAAGATCGTCTCGCAACGGAAAGACAGCTTTTGCTGCGGCCAATGTCATATAATCAATATATCAATTTTTTTTGATATGTCAAGGAACCCGCCGCTTCCACAGATTGAAGGTGAAAGGGGAAAACGGTAAAAGGGGGAAACGGGAGAAAGGATAAGAGAATAAAGGGGAATGCGTGCCAGAGCGCGGGCACGCCGGAGTGGTCTCTCGTATCCTGCCCACTGCTGACCGACGTAGCGCAGTAGAGAATGAGAACAGATGCAAACCGACTCGCTCTTCTACCGCTTGTTTCAGACCTTGCCGTAGTTGTTGTTCGACTTGATCGCCCAGCCAGCCGACCATGCGACGCACTATCACTTTGCGTCAGTTGAACTCAAACAAACTGCCTTTCGGATAGATGGC
>JAYVFX010000129.1:0-3272 GCA_043772795.1 Deltaproteobacteria bacterium | reverse complement strand
CACTCCCGCCTGCCCCGGGGAATTCGGCGGCGAGACTCGCGGGCAGCCCAAAGCCCGTACTGTCCGCGATATGGATACGCCCAAACGCGGCAAACAGGCCATCCTCACACACCGTGCCGACTGCGTGCAGCTGTGCGAATGCCGTTTGCAGCACCGCGCGCAAAAATGCCACCGTGCGCTCTGTCATCCGCTGCGGCAACGCGGCGGGGGTGAAGTCCACGGGCCCGTCGAGCTGGACGGCTTTGGCCGCCAACTGCGCTACCGTGGTCTTCGGCGTACTCCAGCGGCCAAACGTCACCAACGCCAGAAACAGTTTGCCCGTAATCTTCGAGGTCCGTTGCACAAACTTCGTGCGCCGCGCACTCGCTTCACTCTGGTCGGTCGCAAAGAACTCTGTTAGCTGCTCCACTGTGCTGAGCCATGCTTCAGCCATTGCAGTCTCCTCTCGTGTGGTCGGTGATGACATCCCCATGCCATCCTACCACCGCGAGGAGACTGCGACTTCCCCTACAATTTCAGCCTGTTAGCGCTTCGCTTAATGCGTATGCCGCCGAACCCGCCTAACCCACCATTGCCCCGCCCCCGCCTCCAAAGCCTCCCTTGCCGCCGGTAGCCCCATTGGAGTGGTTATTTCCGCCGCCACCACCACCACCCTCGCCTCCATTTCCGCTGTCAGAGTTTCCGCCATTTCCGCCGAGCGATTCCCCGCCACCGCCCGCAGAAGTAATAAAAGACGATCCCCCGTCGCCACCTATCCCCCCACCTCCGGGGGTAACACATGCTCCAAAGATATTCGCGCCGCCACCGTTGCCGCCGTCAGCCTAGTTGTGGTCAAAGTTGATTCCAGAGATGGACACGGTGGCATTATTGATAAATAGCCCGCCACCCAACCCCGCCGCGCCACCGCCGCCGCTGGTGCGGCATTGGCCTATACCGCCGTTGCCGCCCTTGGCCTTGCCGTCGGCTATGGTCAGGTTGGAGATGTTGACGACTGGGTTGATCGCAGGCGACCCGGTCAGTGCCCCCGGTGCACCCGGATTGATGAAGAAGACGCGCGACGTATCGTTGCCACTGATGGTCAACTGATCCGCGCCAGGACCGCTAATGGTCAGTTCTTTGTCGATGACCAACTCGCCTGAGGTCAGCGTGATCGTGCAGACACCGCCCGTGCAGCCGAGATCCAGAGACGGAATAGTAAAGGTAATAGTATCGCCAGTGGGCGCGTCGGCAATCGCTTGCCGTAGACTACCGGCGCCACTGTCGCTGGTGGTGGTGACCGTCGCGGCCAAGCCGGGGGTTGCTGCCAAACCCAGACCGAGACTCAACACGAGAGCACGGCTTAATCGCCGTCGCGCCGCGTGGGGTGTCGAAATACGAGGGAAACATAGAAACTCCTCCTTCTATAAAAAATGCTGAATGCTGAACGATGGATGCTGAACGATGAATGAAAACCGTGGTGCGTGTTACGTGGTGCCTCAGGAGCACGGAGCAGGGAGTACAAGGCGAAGAACCAGAGGTCGCGGTCGTTGCTCTCCTCCTTGCTCCTCACTCCTTACTGCTTACTCCTTGGCTTACAGTGGTTTCTCCGCCAGGTTCGTGAACGTGAGACTTCTTTCCCCGGCGTTCCTGTGGTACGTTGCGTGGTCATGAGCAGCACTACCATGACCTTGAGTGAGATTTTGCAAAGCTTGCACGCCCTCGAAGGCCAACTGCGGCGGTTTGAGGAGCAGTATCGTCTGCGCTCGGACGATTTCTACCGCTTGATTCAGGACGGGCGCGTGGAGCAGAGCGCTGATTTTCTGGAGTGGTTGGGGCTCTATGAGATCAAGTGTAAACGTGAACAACAATATCGCCGCTTGGCCGAGACACTCTTGCAGTCCGCACCAAGTGCAGATGCGAGCGCAGACAAGAAACTGCTCCTGCCGCTGGCCGAGTCGGCCTAAGGTCGCGGTATGCCACCGACGCTGGAGGAGTACGAAGCCTTCATCTACGCTCTGCCCACGCGATATCCCATCATTCAGCATGCGGTTCTGAGCTTCATTCGTCTGGGTCCTCTGACCGCGACGGTTCGTGCGGAACTGTTTTTTGCGTGGGAGGTCGTGTTGCGTGTGCGACAAACGTTGGACTTCGCCAGGGGTTCATTCAGAGTTACAGCTACGAAGTCTACCAAGAAGAAGAGAAGCGGTACTGGTACGACTCGTGGCCCCATCCTCACATTGCCGAGCTCGCGGCGACAGATCCGCACCACAAACATGTCCCACCTGACTTGAAGCATCATCGTATTCCGGCTCCTGACTTGAGTTTTGTCCGTCCGAATCTGCCATTTCTGATTGAAGAGATTGCCCGGACGTTGTTGTCTAGTTCCTAATCTTTCTTTCCCTGCTTCTCCCACTCGCCAATTCTCCAGTTCGTTCCCGGTTACGGTGGCTTCTCCCCCACCTCCGCCAACACGCGTGCCATGAAGGCGCGGGCTTCTTCTAAAGAGGTAAACGTCGTGGCTCGGCCCGAGATGACGTGTTCAATCCGTCCCTGCACGCGGGTGGGGTCTAACGACGTGCCCTGGCGTAACTGCACCACAAACGCCCACTGCGGCGAGAGCGGTGCGGGCAGCGGCGCAGGCGAACCCGAAGCGACGGGAACTGACGAGGGTCTCTTGTTCTGCGGTGTCATGCTGGGATAGATACACGCAGGGTGGGAGAAAAGTCCTCAGGAATTTCTCACGTTTTTCTCACGTTTTTTTAGGAACAACTAGTGATAAAATATGCAAAAAGACCAGCAACCTTAGATACTTCACTTTGGGCCCTATACAATCACCGGACAAACGGGACAAATTCTGCGTGAAAACCGCCCGCTGGCGCTCTCGCCGAAAGCCGTCGCCGTGCTGTGGGTGCTGGTGAGTCGGGCCGGGCAGGTGGTGAGTAAAGACGAGTTGTTAACGGAAGTGTGGCCAGAGACGGTCGTCAGTGAAGGCGTGTTAACCAATTGTATTCATGACTCGACTGTTGTGTTTTGGCGGAGCCCCTGACCTGGAGCGAGGCTTGGCAGGTCAGGCAATGTCGTTAACCGAGCTCGTAGTGAGTGAGGAATGAAATAGCGCCCTGGGTTTTCACGCCTCCCTGCCATCTCCGCCGAGGATACCCTGCCTCCCGCAGCAGGGGCAGGTCCGCGTCACATCGTGCCCGCCGCTCCCGGGCCCGCCGTTCTCCTTCCGCCACCCCCGCCGCAAACAGCGCCTCAGGCAACGCCTGCTTGACCCGCCGCTGCAGGACCTT
>JAYVFX010000128.1:0-3838 GCA_043772795.1 Deltaproteobacteria bacterium | reverse complement strand
TCCCCTCTATCCGTTGGCGATGGGCACTCACCGCCCTCACTACCGTTTGCAATCGTCCCCTCCGTTTCTCGACATAGTCATAGCTCTTCGTCGTGCCCTAAATCTGCGGGCCCCGCTCATGATGGACCAACGTCCAATCCAACGACAGCACTTCCCCTCCCCGCTTGTGATGCTCCGGCGCAATCAGCCCCCGATGGCGCGGTAATAATTCCTCCGCCTCTCCCTCCCGCTTCAAACACCGCTTCGTGCATCGCGCGGCGACTCGGCTTGTCTCCTTCCCACACTCGATTGGCATAAATGCCCGGCAACGTCTTGTTCGGACTGACAATCAGCCCCGTCACATACCGACTGACATGTTCAAATCCTTCTCCGCGCCGAAATAAATCCCGATACGGCCGCAGTCCTTTCCGGATTGTTGCCGGTACTTCGACCATCGGTAGCATGGCGCGTCCTTCCTCTTCCCCATTCAGATAACGGCCTCTTTACCTTGTTCCACAGGCTCGCACTACTAACCTTCCAAGTCGTGTAATCACCCCAAAAGGACCGCGTGGCTTCAACGAACCTTTGTTCCCTCGTTTTACTACACTTTGGTCAACGGCTTGATCGCTTCACCTCCCGTAGAGATCCGCACAACGTGGGATCTTTTAGGTATGGCATAACAATCGGTCACGTCAAAATTCAATGCCATATTTGACTATGCGGCGTGAGCCTATAATTTATCGTAGGATGATCCGCTGTGACATTAGGGCGGTAACCTTAGCATTGAGGCGCATATCAGACCGAGCGGCCCTGCCCGTCGCCCCTACTTTGTTGTGCACGTGCTCGCTATGCGGTAGGCCTGCGGATGCTTTTGACATCCGTCACGAATTCAAAGTTGCGGAAACTCAAGGCGCGGCCAGGGGATTGTTACGCTTTCCTGTTGAGTATCGTCGGGGGCATTACGTTGAAGAGTCTTAATCTCTTTCCCATTAACGACTACGTCAGTACGGTTTGAATCAGGGACGTAGAACGATAACCCGCTATAATCCGATTGATCCTGTCTCTCAGTAGTTACAAGGAGGCGCAGGCCGTCTTGCGTTGCTTCGGTTTTCACCGCGATGTTGTTGAGCATCTGATGGTAGTCGAGCAGCCTCCGTGTTGTCGCCACAAGAATGTGCCCGTCCCGCTGCGCGGCTGCGAGCTGACGAAAGGCATTTTGTGTCTTCGGTCCGAAAGGCTCTTCTTGTCTGCCAATCTTTCCCAGATGAGTGTAGAGAATGCAAACTCCTCCACAAGTGATCAAACGGTTCAACATCGACTCATTTAATACTTCAGGAATCCTATCCGCAGTCGCCCCACAGCCTACGCCTCCCCAATGTGGATTGGCGCGCAGGAATTCACTCACCTGTTGTCCACTTCGCAGTTGTACCTGCCCGAGCACATGATTGCGAGCATGCATCGCGTACTTTGCCTGCTCCGCGTAGGCAAGGAGACCTTTGAAGAATTCCTTTAGAGTAGTTTTTGCAGATGCGACTGGGTGGTGTCGGTTATAAATGCCGCGAAGACTACGCGCAACATTCTGTCCAATCACGCTGCTCACACGGCCTCGCCACACATATTGAATACCATAACTACAAGTGAGGTCTGCATGATACACCTCCGAGTGTCTCACATCGCCATACCCCTGCATAATGTCGGAGCCAAAATTCGAGGGAGCTACAGCGTGATCTATCCAGACCCTCACACGACAATCCTGTCGTATAAGCTCGTCCAAGGCGCGACCTGCATGTTCTCTTGTACGGGCAAAATCTCCAAATGAGTGCAAGCAATCAATATGACCAGAGCGAATTAAGTTCCTGATCATTGCCCGCCCGGCATCATCAGTGTTCCAATAGGAAAACTGATCGGCTGGCATATCAAAATAGATACTATTACCAACCTCTAACCCCACGCCGACGCCCATTGTCGTAGGCTCTTCGGTGTTGAGAAAACGAAGTGTCTCCCAATAAACGTGACGATTTGGAGTTTCGTCTAGGTCGCTGCAAACGGCAAGCATTGCCCGAAACGGATATGGAAATCGCCGCAGGGATACTGAAGCTACTGGTTCTGAAATATTAAAAGAGATAGAAGATGCGTCTCGTCCGCGAATGCAGACGTCAGTCGAGTTTACCGCCATGACCTCTCATTCCCTGGGACGGCGTGGGTCACTTTCGTGCACGTGGAAGCTGGGCTCCTGCTCCGGAGTACGGCGTAGGACTTGAAGAAAAGCATATTCAAACTGCGGCATGATACTCTCCACATGATGATTCTGTAGATAGTAGTGACGTGCCTTCTCGGACGCATTTCGCCACTGCTCTGTGTTTCCGAGAAGCTTACGTATGGCAAGACATAGTCCGTCGGTGTCTCCAGCAATGTCTCCTAGTCCTTCTCGGACGATTATTTGATCCGGGTCGAGAGTCGAAATCAGAGGCAAACCGTAACTCCAAGCCTCAAGAAACACATTAGGAAATCCCTCGTTGTCTGACGTACAACACAAACATGCAGCGCGTTGATAGAAGTCAGCAAGCTGTTTGTGCGTCGCGCGTCCATGCACAGTCACATTCGGCAATTGCCGAGCTTGGGTTAGGACTTCTTCAGAGTAAGCAGACTCCGCAGCTGGACCAATAAGATCAAATTGGAGATCCTGACATTTCCGCGCCAGTTCCAAAAAACGGTCAGGTCGTTTCTCCTTGCACAGTCGACCTACCCACAAAACTCTCTGTTTGTCCCTCACCGTCAGATCATGCTTCACGTATTCCCGCTCTCCGGGTCCGGCACTAGGCATGGGAATCACTCTTGAGGATCGCCCAAACCCTTGCTGAAGCATCTGCTGCTGTACGTGAGTCTGCACGATAATGTCATCCGCCAAACGTAGCCCCATCCGATAAAGAAACCGTTCGCGTACGGTGCTCATAAGAGGCAAACGAGGATCACAATCGGCTTGTGCCGCTACAGAATAGACAAATTTCTTCGCGTTTCGTCTACACCAGAGAGCGACCTGTCCCGTAACATACTCACCACAATTCTGGTAGTATACATCGGCTTGAGCATTTCGGAGTGCCGCATTTAAACTAGTCCATCGTGGATGGAAAAATCGTATCCCGGGAAGTCCATCATTTCGGTGACACAGCTTGAGCACCCGGACCCCGTTAATCACACAATCGGAAGGTTGACCTTCGTCCCAGGTTACCAAACTAACATTGTGTCGCCGTGCGGCCAGCCAACATGCGAGGAGTGTAGTTTGGTGCTCTACTCCGCCAATGTGACCATTGGTATCACCCACAAGGGCAGGATAGGCAAAGTGAGCAACAATACAGATATCCATGCGTATATACCACTAAGACAAACGCCGCATCCGCCCCTGCTCAGTTTTTGCGAGGCGTGACTCATTCCTTACTCTTACATATAACCTAATCGACGACTCACCTGTCCAGCAATAGTATCAAAGAGCTGAAGCTGGTCAGCTTTCAGCATATGTCTCCAGCGCTCATCGAGAACAACGTCACTAGTAGTATCAAAGCGCATCCCGTTCCCAATAATGTGATGTTCCCCCGACCGCAAGCGATTGCGACCACGCTCAGGGTCTACACCAATGAAGGAGAAGAGCCGCCCCATGGTCGTTTCCTGTTCCGCACACAATGTTTCGTAGCGGACCTCTGTCCAACGATCCTGAGGTAACTGGGCGAGTATTGCCTCGGCCTCTTCATTACTTCGCCGCCACTCCCAAGCTGCTGAGGTAAGAGAAATGCGTTCATGGTCCCGGCTCTCGCCTGTCCCTCCGCCGCGAAGGTGCTGGTCTTTCGCATCCGCAAAGTTCGCC
>JAYVFX010000127.1:0-8857 GCA_043772795.1 Deltaproteobacteria bacterium | reverse complement strand
TGCGCTTCGTCGACCGCGCCTTGCCCCGAGCGTCGGCAGTACACCGGAGTGCTGGTCAGTTCAGCCAATTCTTTCAGTTCTGCTGCGGCATCAGACCAGAAGATGCCATCACCGCCAGCAATCAGTGGTTTCTTGGACTTGAAGAGCAGTTCGGCAGTCTGTTCGATGCTTCGTGGATCGCCTTGCGAACGCAGTTCATCGGGACCGTATACTTTTGCTCCTTTGCGCTGCTTGTTCTCGTCGTCCACGTGATAGAGAATGTTCTGAGGAATTTCTAGCATCGACACGCCTTGCGGCGGGCTCATAGCCTCGCGGAAGGCTTGACGAAGATCGATCTCAATCGTTGACCAATCAAGCACCCGTTTGGCAAACTTTGAGAACGTACGGACGACATCGGAGCCATACGCTTCTTGGAACGAGCCAATATAGTCTTCAGTAGTTGGGTGTTGCCCAGAAAGGCAAACGACCGAACTGTTCGTTAGACCAGCAACACATAGACCGGTGACGGCATTGGTAAGACCGCAACCCGCGGTGACGCAACACACACCTGTCGTACCTGTTACGCGTGCATACCCATCCGCTGCATAGGCGCAAGCCTGCTCGTGACGCATGTGAATCAGATCCACGTCGTTGTTCATCAAGTTGGCAAGGATCGGAAACGTATGCCCACCGTTGACGGCGAACATATACTTCACCTTTTGTTCTTTCAGAATGCGCCCGATAAGCGCACCACCATCTACACTAGCCATTCGCAAGTCCTCCTTTGGGGGGTTTCGGCGGGGCATCTTCCCATATTCTCTCCCAAGAAAAAAGGGGAGACCCTTGCGAGTCTCCCCTTCTAGTGGAGGGTAAGGATTGGTCTTCCGACTAAACCCTTACTCTCAATTCCCAATTCCCAGTTTCCTCCAGAATGAAGTACTGCAACCGAATCCAGGCCGTGTCACGGTCAGCGTAGTAGTTGAGGAACGATGCGTCGGTCTGGAAACGACTACCCAATACGGCGCTGTACCGGTGAACAGGTCAAGGTTATCGAAGTACAGGCCGTGCCAGAAGAATTGAGCGAGAATCAAATGCTGCTTCGCGTTTGCGGAAAAGGGCGGACGCTCCCCACACAATTTGTTGTTCCCCAGGCGCATGGACAGTTTGTGACCAAATACTTCTCCGCTGTTACGCTTTCCTTCCCCAAATGAAAAAGGCGGGTATGCTAGTAATTGTCAGAAAATAACTTGAGCAATTTGGGGATCTTTGCTATAGCCTCATCATGGTTGATTCGGCTATCCTCGCACTGGTGCGACAGAAATACACGCGGCTGAGTCCAGTGATGAATGAGAAGGTACAACGCCGATGGGCGGCGGCCGAAGCCCTGGGGCTGGCGCGCGGCGGGATTGCCCTCGTCGCCCAGGCCACCGGCCTGTCGCGCACGACGATTGCTGCGGGCATACGGGAACTGCAAGGCGGGCAGCAGGGAGCGACAGCGGAGACCAACGGGACGGAGCGTGTCCGGCGGAGGGGCGGCGGGCGCAAGTCGGTCGTCCAGCACGACCCGGCGGTGCTGGCGGCGTTGGAGGCGCTGGTCGAGCCGGCCACGCGCGGCGACCCGCAGTCGCCGTTACGGTGGACGTGTAAGAGTACGCGCCGCCTGGCCACGGAACTCCAGCGCCAGGGGCATGTGCTCAGCTATCAGACGGTAGCTCTGCTCCTGCAGGCCCTGGGCTATAGCCTGCAGCGCACCCGCAAGACGCGGGAAGGAGCCAGTCACCCGGACCGCAACGCGCAGTTCGAGCACATCAGCCGCAAGGTCAAGGCGTTCCAACGCCGAGGGCAACCGGTCATTTCGGTGGATGCCAAGAAGAAGGAAGTGGTGGGCAATTTCGCGAATAACGGGCAGGAGTGGCAGCCGATGGGGCACCCCGAGCAGGTGCGGACACGGGATTTCCCCGACAAGGCCCTGGGCAAGGTGATTCCCTACGGGGTGTACGACCCGGCGGCGAATGCCGGGTGGGTGAGTGTCGGGGTCGACCATGATACAGCAGCCTTCGCCACGGCATCTATCCGGCGCTGGTGGGAAGAGATGGGGCAGGTGCGCTACCACGACGCCACAGAATTATTGGTCACGGCGGATGGGGGTGGGAGCAACGGGAGACGCTCCCGGCTCTGGAAGGTGGGACTCCAGAAGTTGGCGGACGAGATCGGGCTACGGATTAGCGTCTGTCATTTCCCGCCCGGGACGAGCAAGTGGAACACGATTGAGCATCGGATGTTTTGCCACATTACCACGAACTGGCGCGGGCGGCCGCTGGTGAGCCGGGCGGTGGTGGTCAACCTGGTTGCCAACACGACGACGGGGGCTGGGTTAGAAATCCAGGCGGCGTTGGATCTGCACTCCTATCAGACCGGCGTGAAAGTGTCGGATGAAGAATTGGCTAAGGTCAAGTTAACGAAAGATCGGTTCCACGGAGAATGGAATTACACCATCTCCCCACGTTAATCTTTAAACAGGTTATTCCCTGACA
This sequence comes from Deltaproteobacteria bacterium, assembly GCA_043772795.1. GTDB lineage: Bacteria > Desulfobacterota > Binatia > Bin18 > Bin18 > VGTJ01. The sequence goes on along the minus strand of JAYVFX010000127.1, from coordinate 6,344 downwards.
ATTACTACCCGCCTTTTTTTCTGTCTTAGACAGTGTCGCGGCGTGAATTCTCACGCCGCGACGGTTGTGGTCGTTATCCGATAATTCCTTCTTCGGCTGCACGGAGGAAGAACTTTGGTTTTAACAGCACCAATAGGGCTGGCACGAAAGTGCACGAACCAAAGAAACTGATCCCCATCCACAGCGCCAGTAACAACCCCATCTCTGAGCAGAAGCGAATGTTCGAGAATGACCAGAGTGAAGTTGCTACGACCAGCGTGACGGCCGTGAAGGTCACTGCCTTTCCAGACGTTGCCAGCCCGAGGCGTACTGCTTCAGTGACGTCGCCTTTGTACTCTTCGACTGCGCGGCTGACGATGTATAGCGCGTAGTCGATACCGAACCCGACACCCACTGTCACGATTGGCAGCGACTGAAGGTTGATACCGATATTCATATACCCCATGTAGGCATTGACCACGCCGTTTGCCAAGAACAGACCGATCATCATCACTAGTGATGCCACCGCAGAACGGTAGGTAAACATCACGATTAAGAAAATCGTCCCGAAGCCCAAAAGGTTCATGAGGATGTCGTTTTTAATAATTTCTTCGTTGGCAGCACCGGTGACACCGATTAACCCACCGGCGAGGCGGTAATCGGCTTTTTCCATCGGGTTGGCTTTGACAAACGCACGTGCGGAGGCAATCAATCGGGCAACGTTGTCACCTTGGTGATCGCGAGCATAGAAGGTGACATGTGAGGTCGTGTAGCTCGGATCAAGGAAACGGGAGGTTTCGCCCGGAGGAGCACCGGCGAAGTAATAGAAGAACAGCGAGCTGATCTTCGGGATCTCGTACGGGATCACTGACCAGCGTGGTTGCAAATCGTAGAAGGTCATATTGATCGACTGTACGATATCAGCGAGCGAAAAACTGTAGCCGACGGACGGATCGCGTTCGAGTTCGCGTTGGAACTTTTCCATCGAGCGCAGTATCCCCGGGTTTTTGAGCACGTCTTTATCGCGACCTTCCACAACGACTATCAGTGGTTCGATGCCACCGAAGTATTTCTGAATTTCCAGGTGAGATTTATTATACGGGGAGTCTTCATGGAGGAGCGGAGTCGAAGCGGTTGGATCACCGAAAGTGAGATGCTGCACCTGAGTGAGCGAGAGCAAAAACGCAATGACCCAGAACGCGACAATTCCCTTTGCATGCGTAGGGTTCACTATCCAGGTTGCGCAGGTGTTCATCAATCTCTGGAGCCAGCCTCTTTCGCGGGTGAGGACTTTTTCTTTCTCAGGCGCTTTGAGATAGAAGTACACAATCGGGTTGAGGAGTAACTCACTGATTGCGACCGAGGTCACCCAGATTGACGCGGAGATGGCAATGCGTTGCAGGATCACCACCGGAACGACGACAATAGCAAGCATACCCAATGCGTCAGTAATAATTCCGCTCATAGTGGGGACGAACAACTCGGCAAACGCGGCAATGATGGCTTTTTCTTTATCCCAGTTCCACTTGCGATACTCTTCATAATACCGATCGTGCATTTGCACAGAGTGGCTGACCGCTCGAGCGGTAATAAAGAACGGGATCACCAGAGCGAGGGGATCCATTGAATAGCCCATAAGCGCCTGCATGCCCAGACCCCAGAACGAGGAGATCAAGCCAGTGAGGGTTGGTCGTAGCGCACCGCGCCAGTCGTGAAAGTAGAGGTAGAGTAGAACCCAACAAAAGACCGTTGCCGCAATGAAGATGTAAAATACCTCGTTTGCATAATAGTAAATCCAACCGTACAACTGCGGCTCACCAGCAACCCAAATCTTGTGTTCATTGGTCTCGAACGGTTCGATCACTTCGCGCTTGACTTGGTCAAAAATGCGGCGATAATCGAGACGGCCCTCGATGAAGTTGGCCTTGATTAACAGCGCTTGCCCGTTCAGCGACACGAGTTGGCCGTAAATTGAGTCGGTGTTGTAACAAATCTTTTTGATTTCCTCGACCTCTTCAGCAGTCTTGGGCGGGCGACGCATCACTGGAGGGGTGGCGATAGTACCACCTAACACCGTGAGATACCGTGTCGTGCGGTGACCGATAGAGGCAATCTGGTCGTGGTTGACACCCGCGACGCGGTCCATAGCTTGCGTCATGTCATAAACCTTCTTGAGTATCTCTTTGTTAAAGACATCTCCCTTATCAACGGTGAGCATGACGTTAATATTGTTCGCACCACCAAACTGGTTAGCGAACTTGAAGTGCACCTGTACGAACGGATGGCGATAGGGCAGGAGGTCGTTAAAGGCAGTCGCCATCTCCAGCCCAAAGGTTTTGTACGCCATGAAGCCCGTAAAAAGTATTGAAATGAGCAGGACAGGGATGCGGTACTGAATAAGTTGTGCGCCAATGCGGTACAGCGTCGCTTTACTTTGCGCTGCTTCCTCGATTGCTGACAATTGTCTGTTGTCTGACACGGTTGATCTCCTTATTCTTATAAATCAGCCTCTAGCTCGCTCGTGTTGCTCGCTTTATGGCTCGTTCGCGTTGCTCGCTCTATAGCAAGAGGGCTTCCACCACCATATGCCATAGAGCGAACGTAGTGAGCGGGCTATATGTCATAAGCCGTCGACGGGTACCCCTTTCTCCTCAGACGAAAATGCGGGTCCGTTGGTCCAGATAAATACCCACCAGGAATTTTTACCGGACTCCAGTCGGTGCCGTTGTTATCCGAGAAGAGGATTAATCCGGTCGTCCTGGTGTGGCGACGATCGCCCGTCTTTCCCTTTAGAAATTATCCGACAATCCCTTCCTTAGCCGCCCGCAGGAAGAACTTCGGCTCCCACAATACCAGCACTGCCGGGATAAACGTGCACGATGCCAGAAAGCTAATCGCCATCCACAGCGCCAGGAGCAGGCCCATTTCCGAGCAGAAGCGGATATGAGAGAACGCCCACATCGTGGTCGCCATCACCAACGTGATCGCTGTGAAAGTGACTGCCTTGCCTGCGGTGGCGAGACCTAAACGAACCGCCTCGGTGACATCGCCTTTGTATTCCTCAACCGCCCGACTAACAATATAAAGCGCATAGTCAATACCGAAACCGACGCCCACGGTCACGATCGGCAACGACTGAAGATTGATGCCGATGTTCTCATAGGCCATGTAGGCGTTCACGATCCCGTTGGCCAAGAACAGTCCCAGCATCATCACGAAGGCGGCAATGGCCGACCGGTAGGTAAACATGACGATGAGGAAGATCGTGCCAAAGCCAAGGATGTTCATAAAAATGTCGTTCTTGAGAATCTCCTCGTTCGCCGCTGCCGTTACACCAATCAACCCACCAGCCAGACGGTAATCCGCCTTTTCCATAAAGTTATTAGCGACAAATTCCCGCGCCTCGTTAATGATGCGAGCGACGTTATCGCCTTGATGGTTCTTACAATAGAATGTCACGCGGGTAAAAGTGTAACTGGGATCAAGGAAGCGCGACGTCTCTCCCGGAGGGGCGCCGGCGAAATAGTAGAAGAACAGTGAACTGACCTTTGGAATCTCCGCCGGGATGACTCCCCAACGCGGTTGTAAGTCATAAAAGGTCATGTTGATCGATTGGATGATATCCGAGAGCGAGAAACTGTACCCGATATCCGGATCGCGTTCCATGTGTCGCTGGAATTTTTCCATCGAGCGTAAGATCGCAGGATCCTTCAGGACATCTTTGTCACGCCCTTGGACCACGATGATAAGTGGTTCGATGCCGCCGAAGTACTTCTGGATCTCCAAGTGTGACAGGTTATACGGAGACTCTTCGCGCAAGAGCGGCGTAGCGGCGGTCGGGTCACCGAACGTGAGATGTCGTATTTGGGTCAACGAGATCAAGAAAGCAATGATCCAGAATGCGATGATCATGCGGGCATTGCGAGGAGTGACGACCCAACCGGCCACTGCGGTGGTGAAACGCTGGAAGGGCCCCTCGTCGCGCCCCACCACATTCTCTTTCTCCGGCGCTTTCAGATAGAAGTAGATAATGGGATTGAGCAGCAACTCGCTGAGTGCAATCGATGTGACCCAGATCGCGCCTGAAATCGCGATCTTTTGCAGAATCGCCACCGGCACAACGATAATCGCCAACATCCCGAGGGCGTCAGCGATAATACCGCTTAGGGTCGGTACGAAGAGTTCAGCGAACGCCGCGATGATGGCTTTTTCTTTATCCCAGTTCCACTTCCGGTATTCTTCATAATAGCGATCGTGCATTTGCACAGAATGACTGACTGAGCGGGCAGTAATGAAAAAGGGAATCACCAGCGACAGCGGATCCATCGAGAAACCCATCATTGCCTGGGCACCCATCCCCCACAGGGCCGAAGTCGCACCAGTGATCGTGGGCCGGAGCGCGCCGCGCCAGTCATGGAAGTAGAAGTACAACAGCAGCCAACAGAACACCGTGCACGCCATAAAGATGAAATAGACTTCGTTAGCGTAGTGATAGATCCAGCCATACAGTCGCGGCTCACCGGCGATCCAGATCTCATGGTCCTTGGTTGCAAACGGTTCTCTGACGGTACGGTCGAGCTCTTCGAAGATGCGCTTATAGTCGAGTTTCCCCTCAATGAAGTTGGCCTTGATCAATAGGGCTTGACCATTTAAGGCGACGAGCTGGCCGTAGACCGAGTCGGTATTATAACAGATCTTCTTAATTTCCTCGACTTCCTTATCCGTCTTTGGCGGACGACGCATGATCGGTGGGGTTGCAATCGTGCCGCCGAGCACCGTGAGGTAGCGGGTGGTGCGGTGCCCAATCGACTCGATCTGGTCATGGTTCACGCCGGTCACCCGATCTATCGCCTGGGTCATGTTATAGATTTTCTCGAGAATTTCTTTGTTGAAGACATCCCCGTTTTTCACCGTCAACATGACGTTGACGTTATTGGCGCCACCGAACTGGGTCGCAAACTTAGTATGTACTTGCACAAACGGGTGCCGGTACGGCAGCAGATCGCTAAAACTCGTGCTCATGGTAATACTGGAGGCGTAATACGCCATGATGGCGGTAAAGAACACGGAGATGGCGGTTATCGGGATGCGGTATTTAATAAGGTTTGCGCCTAGACGGTACAGCGTCGCTTTACTTTGCGCCGCCTCTTCGACTGCTGACAATTGCTTATTGTCTGCCACGGTTGATCTCCTTATTCTTATAAATCAGCCTCTAGCTCGCTCTATAGTAAGAGGGCTTCCACCACCATATGCCATAGAGCGAACATAATGAGCGGGCTATATGCCATGAGCCGTCTTACCCTTTTTCCCCATTGAGCGTCCGCCAACTTGCCCCAGCATCGTCGGTCAGTAGGATGACGCCTTTGCCGCCGACTATCACGCCTTTGCCTTCTGGGGAAAATGCCACGCCGTTGAGCCAGGTAAATACACCGCCAGGAGCCTTCGCCGAGGACCAGTCTGCGCCGTTGTTATCCGAATAAAGGATGAGGCCATTGGTTCCAGTCGCAAGGACACGACCATCTTTTCCGGGTCGCACCACATTATAGAGATGCAGCGACGGGATATCTTGCTTGTCGCCCTCACGAGAAATCCAGCGCCATTTCTTTCCTCCATCGTCGGTGACAGCGACCGCGCCACCTGCACCGACGATGAAGCCATTATGGGCATCGGTAAAGTGGACACGGAAAAAAGCGCCCATAGTCATCACGTCTTTGTTGCCGCCAGCAAGAGAATTGAGCAAGCTTTCATGCTGCGCCTCCCATGTCTTGCCACCATCCGTGGTATGGCGAATATTGCCGTATTCACCGACCATCCAGCCGGTGTTCTGATCGATAAAGTGAACGCTGTAGTAGATGAGGTCAGGGACGGCGAGGCTGGTTTCTTCCGACAGTCCGACTTGTGAGACGTCCATACGTTCAACAGACCAGGTCTCGCCACCATTATCTGTCCGTAACCAGGTTGATTCATCGCCGCAGGCCCAGCCGTGATTTTGGTCGGCAAACGACACGGCAAAGATGGACTTTGTCGTCCCCGATTTTTGTGCGGTCCACGTCTTACCCCCGTCTCGGGTGTTGAGGATAGTTCCTTGGTGCCCGACTGCCCACCCAGTTTCTCCGGCGAATGAGACCTGCGTGAGGCTAGAGTCAACAGGATGTGGGATTTCTGTCCAGTTTTGTCCGCTGTCTTCACTGCGCAGAATGCGGCCATTGTAACCTACAGTGACGAACGTGTTACCGCTGACGTAGGCGACATCAAAAAATTTATCTGTCCGCTTGATGAGATCGTCGTTGAGTTTAACGTGTGATTCGCTGTGCTGACAACCAGCAAGAGTAAACACTGCCATATAAGCGAGCGCCGATATGAAC
>JAYVFX010000126.1:0-9955 GCA_043772795.1 Deltaproteobacteria bacterium | reverse complement strand
GCGGTTCGCTTCGATTTCTTTCAGCGTGTCTGGGACAGAGTCGCGTAACACCTGGTCGTCTTTGCGAAACCAAATTGGGAACAAGCGTGCAATGCCAGGAATCATCCCACCAGGATATCCACGCACGCCCCAACGTTTGGCGATACGAACGTATGATTGCGCTTGTCGCAGACTGAGACTCATCTCAACATGGGTCGTACAACCTGAACGCAGCAACTCAGCAATGTTAGGTGCGGTCAGGCCATCCAATTCTTCATCAGTCAGCGATTCTACGATTTCTAGCGGACGTGCATACGAGCGTCCGCTTTCGATCAACCCTCGCGTTGGCGTGCCCGAGCATGCATGCGTGTGGCCAGAGATGAAACCTGGCAGTAACAATTGAATGAGCGTGAACCCGACGCGTGCGTCCAGCTATGCGACCTGACTTGACCTCTGCAATGCGATCGCCACGAACGCGAACCGATGCGTCAGGAATCAATGTGAGTTTGCCGTCAACGTACGCCAGCACCCAAGAAGCTTCGATAATACAATCGCGGTGAGGTGGTTGTGCTCGCGCGGGAGTCTTACGGGCAAACGCATGAGATGGAGTTGCTGCAAATGCAGCAGCGAAAGTAGCACCTGTTAGCGCTCCTCCAGATAAGAAGCGGCGGCGGGTGAGGTTGCTGTTCGCGATTGGTGCGTCGGATTCTTCTGAACTACAGAGAAAACATGCACTGGCATCTTGTAAGTTTGAAATTCGTACTTCCATGTTATCCGAATCCTCTCTCAGCGCTGTTCGGCACTCGCTATACTCGCACGATTATAGGTCCCTTCTCCCCTTGCGGGAGAAGGACAGGATGAGGGGGAAACGCGCTCTTATTGCTTCGTAGTTATTTGACACCCTCACCCTAGCCCTCTCCCGTCAAGGGAGAGGGAACTCAAAAGGGCAGCCTTCTGGCGGCACAACCCACCCCCCATTACTGAACTCCCAGACTCTTAGACGCCCAGACTCCTAGACTTTTTATTGTTCAGTGACACACTGCACAACCGCATCTGTCACCACTTGTGTCCCCTCCACTGGGCAACCCTCTGTATCAATCCATACGCGTTTGTCTTTGCACGTGGTTTCGACAGCACTGCGAATAGCCTCACTTGCCAGCACCTCACCGAGTCGTTCCAGCATCATCGCGGCAGCCAGAATCGCCGAGATGGGGTTGGCTTTATTTGTTCCAGCTAGTGCTGGAGCTGACCCGTGTGTAGTCTCAAATACAGCGTGTTTAATGCCAAGGTTTGCTGCGCCACAAAAGCCAAGTCCACCCGCTGTAGCTGCACCTAAATCACTGAAAATATCGCCCAGGAAGTTCTCACAGACAATGACCGAAAAGCGTTCAGGCCAGAGTATGAGTGCCTGTGCTGCGGCGTCTGCATATAAACAGTTTTTCTCGATGTCTGGATATTGTTTACCAACTTCCTCAAAGATTTGACGAAACAAAACATAGCTGCGTAGGACGTTACTTTTATCAATACAGGTGACACGTTTCACACCGTCCTGTGGCGCATCAGGACGTTTCCGTGCCAGCTCGAAAGCGAATTTCACAATCCGTTCAGTGCCCGCCCGCGTCGTGACAATCGTATCTTTCACGCCTTCAGGTGTAACTTCCCCTGCGCCGCGCGAGAAATAAATCCCTTCCGTGTTCTCTCGCACGATCACGTAATCGATGTCACCAGCGACTTTACCAGCGAGTGCAGTAGCAACCTCAGGAAACAAGCGAATCGGCCTGACATTGGCGTAGAGATCCAGTCCTGTACGGAGCACACCGCCAAGAATACCGGCCTCTGTGCCATCCGGCTTACGCACCTCAGGTAGGCCCATCGGTCCTTTGAGTACGGCATCCGCGGCTTTGCAGGCGGCAAATGCCTCGTGCGAAAGATTGGTGCCGGTTTGGCGATAGCATTCCGCACCGGCGGGATAGAATTGCAAATTGAGATGAAACCGTTCGAGTTTTTTCTCGACTGCATCGAGCACACGCAGCGCCGCATCAATGATCTCTGGGCCGATGCCGTCTCCTTTCAGCACAACGATGTTGTAGGTTTTCATGGTGAGGTGCCATAGCACAGTCACAACTGAGCGAGGAAGGGGCCGTAAGGAGGCGTTGCATAATACGACGCACTCCTTGCTCATAATGCAACAGGGAAAACCTGTAGGCACAGAGAGTATCGGCAAAAACTCCATGATTCCGCCGTCTCTTGAAGCAATACACGTTGGCCCACCTCTTGCTTTTCTAAAGAGATAGAGCGTGCTTATCGCTCAATCTCTTTAGGGGGTGAACAGATGTTCCCGCACGCATTATCTTCTGGTGTCCCAGCAGTGGTACTCGACATGACAGCGGACTTCACACCGCTCTTCGTCGGGATGGTACTGCTTATGAGCTTTTGTGTTCTCGCGTTTGCCTTTGCGATTGGTACTCACGATACCCGTGAAGCGCAACGGCGTACCGCACAGGGAGTGACTCCCCATCGGGAATTCCCGAAAGCCGCGTAGCTGGGCTCTGGGAGTTAGGATTTGGGCTCTGGAGTTTAGGATTGAGGAGATGGGCTCAAGAAATCGAATAGAGACAAAGAAAATACAAATTTGCACTCCTTCTTTTTTCCAACTCCCAAATCCTAGTTCCCAGATCCTATTTCTTGCTTTCTTGTACCGCCGTTACGCGGAAGCGCCGTTCTTTCTGGTCGAGCTGACCTTTAATGGTGAGAACTTTTCCAGCTTGTAGCCGTGCAAGTAGATCGTCGGCACCATAAAAGCGGACCTGACGTAACAACAAGTCCTCTTTGATCGGGTCGCCTCGACCTGAGGCATTCATCTCTTCCACTCTGCCAATACGCAAACGCCAGGGTTTGTCCTGCACGAAAATGTCAACCAGGATGAGGTCTTCGCGTTTTTCGGTCGCGGTTGTGAGCAAGGTCCCGGTGATGCGGAGTTGCATCGGACGGTCGGGATAGACCGATTGCGCATGTGCAGTAACTCCCCAAACAAGTGTCAACACCAACATAACAATCCCAATGAGTTTCATATTCTCTCCCTTGCCTATGCCTTAGCTTTTTGTCCCACCGACATTCCGAGCGAAAGCCTAACCATTACCCTTGCGCTGCCGAGAGCAACATCAAGGGGAGCCATCTTGCCACTCTGGTCTCAGATATGGAAGTGTAGCACTGGCCTCGGATGAGAGACGTCCTCAACGGAATTCACAAGGAGGGAGATATGCAAACACAACACGCACGTATCAACGGCGCACAGTTGGAATACGATCTGCAAGGCACTGGCGACCCACTGGTCCTTATTCATGGCGCTCAGGGTGACCGAAGTATGTTCTCAGCAATTGCACCAAAGTTTGCTACACAGTATCGCGTCTTAACCTTCGATCAACGCGGTTCAGGGCTGAGCGAGAAACCCGACATGGAGTACAGCATGGCGATGCTGGCGGATGATACAGCTGCGCTTATGGATCATGTGGGGTTTTCTTCGGCAGACATCATTGGCGTCTCGATGGGGGGCATGATTGCTCAAGAGTTTGCCCTGCGCCATCCACAAAAAGTGAAGCGGTTGGTACTGGGATGCACGACTCCAGGGGGACCGAAGTCGATAGCCTTGGGCGGAGGTCCGTTAGCGCAAGCCTACTCAACCAAACCAATGCCAGCAGAAGAACGCGGCCGCTTACTCGCTGAAGCGTGTTTCACCACAGGATACATTGAGAAACACCCAGAGATTATTCCCGCAATGATCGAAGCGCGACGGCAACGACCGATTGATCCCACCGCGCTTGGCCATCGCATGAAAGCAGCCCACGCGCATGACACCTATGATCGGCTCGCGCAGATCACCTGTCCGACACTGGTCATCACCGGCAAAGACGACGTACTCATCTCTTGGGAAAATTCCCGAATCTTAGCCGAACGGATTCCCGGAGCGAAACTTGTCTTGCTCGAACCGGCGGGGCATATTTTCTGGACCGAACAGGCAAAAAAATCACAGGAAGAAATTATGTCGTTCCTGCAGGCCTAGTGGTTCAGCCTCGTAGTTCAGATGCGTTTAGGTCTGTCATGCACACCTACTTGGACGTTTGTGGCGGAGAAATAGGCGATGAGGCTTCTTTCTCTCCTGGAGTTTAGGGTCCCGTGGCATTTGAACGTATAGACGAAAAGGCACCGTTTTTCCTCCTTAAGTTAGCGCGAGAAGCCTTTTGATACAAAAGCGGAAGCAGCAACTAAGGTTTTCGTAAAAGAGACGATAAGCTTAGTACAACAGCAAACGGGCGCGCTCCTCCCCCACCCCCACCCCCACCACCCCCACGGCGCGCTCGTTTGCCGTTGCTTTACCACCGCTCATCAGTAGGATACTTTCTTTCAGACAGCAGACTCCAGCACAAAAAGTTGGTCCCATCCCAACCGCATTTTTCCTGTGTTCGATACACTTCTTTTCTCAGGCAAGCGGCATATCCGTCACTTCGATCAGGATACGTTCCCTTCCCGCTCCATACCCGTGCAGCAATCCTCCCCCGATTGACGCTCTCGTGCCTCACGGGTACCAGTGCTGCGAGCAACGAGAGGATATTGCCCACACAACGGTTTGTTTTCTGAGGGATTCTTCGTTTCACTCAGAATGACAATCCGGCATGGTCAGAGAGGGGAACCACATGAAACTCGGCATTAGTATTGGCTACACTGGTAGTGAAGTAAAACTCCCGGTCGATTTTGTTCTCGAAGCAGAACGACTTGGGTATGATTCGGTGTGGACCGCGGAAGCCTACGGCTCAGATGCCGTAACGCCGTTGGCGTATCTTGCTGCCAAAACCTCACGGATCAAATTCGGCACGGGCATTATGCAACTGGCTGGTCGCACGCCAGCAATGTGTGCCATGACAATGTCTACGCTTGATGCGCTTGCTGGTGGTGGTCGTGTACTGGTCGGCCTCGGCCTCTCTGGTCCGCAAGTGGTCGAAGGCTGGCATGGGCAGCCTTATGACAAACCGGTCGCACGACTGCGCGAGTATGTGAACATTCTGCGGCAAATCTGGGCGCGGGAGAAACCGGTCGTGTTAGAGGGTAAAGCCTATCAAGTTCCTTATCGTGGCGCCGATGCGACTGGCCTTGGGAAGCCGCTGAAGTCGATTTTGCACGGACGGCAGTTGCCGATATACCTCGCTACTATGCAGCCGCAGAGTATTCGTCTCACTGCTGAAGTTGCCGATGGTTGGCTCCCGATCTGGTTCTCACCGCAGCGTATAAACATGTTCAAGCCCGCCATTGAGGAAGGCTTCCAACGTGCAGGCAACGGCAAGTCGTGGAAAGATTTCGACATCGCCGCTGGATGCACCGTCGTCATCGGTGATGATGTCAAAGCCTGTCTGGCACAGCTAAAGCCGACACTCGCACTCTATGTCGGCGGCATGGGCGCGAAAAACAAAAATTTCCACAATGAGATGGTGTCGCGTTACGGTTACGGCGATGTCGCCACGAAGATTCAGGACCTCTATCTCTCAGGGCACAAGCAGGAAGCGACAGCGCTCGTTCCTGACGAACTGTGTGACGAGATGTCACTTTGCGGTCCGGAGTCACGTATTCGCGAGCGCTATAAAATGTGGGAACAGGCGGGAGTTTCCACCATGCTCGTGCAGTCGAGCCAACCGCAGGCATATAAGTTGATGGCGGAGATTGCCACGGTATCGACGGAGCATTAAAGAGGGCATCGACATCCTCCCTTTGAAAAAGGGAGATAGGGGGATTTCTTCCTGTGCTTCGTTGTGACCCTAATCTTGTATCACTCGCTCGTAACCTGCGAGTAAATCTCACAGGCAGCGAAAAACTGCTATGTCACGGCTACGTGGGAAGCAGCTTTTGGGTATCCAGTTCATAGACAGAGACCTCTTGGTCACTCCATCGCAGATTTTTACGCACCCAGAGTGAAGCTCGTTATTGAAGTCGATGGTTCACAACATCTGGAAACAACCCAAGCAGAACACGATCAGCAGAGGACAGAATATCTAGAACAACAGGGACTTCGAGTTCTACGGTTTACTAATCTTGAAGTCCTACATGAACTTGAAGCTGTCATAGAAGCAATTTATCTGGTTGTACAAAAGACAATAACTCTAAATCCTCCTAACCCCCTTTACAAAAGTGGGGGTTAAGAAAAGGCATCTCGCATGACCCAACCCATTTCCTCCCACGACCCGTACACCCGTCGCCGCGTGAAAGTGCTCGATTCAGAAATGGCCTATGTCGATGTCGGCGTTGGTGATCCAGTGGTGTTCTTACACGGCAATCCGACTTCGTCGTATCTATGGCGGAACGTTATTCCTCAGGTAGAACGTTCGGGGCGCTGTCTCGCTCCGGATCTCATTGGTATGGGTGACTCAGGAAAGAATCCCAGTGGATCGTATCGCTTCGTTGATCATGCCCGTTATCTCGACGCATGGTTCGAAGCGATGGGACTTACAAAGAATGTCACCCTGGTTATTCATGACTGGGGATCAGCTCTGGGGTTTCATTGGGCACATCGTCATCCCGACCGCGTGAAAGGCCTGGTCTATATGGAGGCGATTGTTCGCTCACTAACCTGGGAAGACTGGCCAGAGGCGGCGACAAAAATCTTTCAGCTCCTGCGCTCGCCCGCAGGTGAGGAAGTAGTGTTGCAGAAAAACATTTTCGTCGAACGCATCCTTCCTACCAGTGTTCAGCGCGGTTTGACAGAGGAAGAAATGACGGTGTATCGCCGCCCATATCTCGAAGCTGGCGAGGTGCGCCGCCCGATGCTGACTTGGCCACGACAGATTCCACTGGCGGGTGAACCAGTGGATGTCGTGGCCATTGTTGACAACTACAGTCAATGGCTCGCGACAAGTCAGATTCGGAAACTGTTCGTCAACGCTGCCCCAGGCATGATTTTAACCGGTAAACAACGCGATTTTTGCCGTACCTGGCCGAACCAACAGGAAGTGACAGTCAAAGGATTACACTTCATGCAAGAAGATTCACCGGCTGAGATCGGCCAGGCGGTGGCGGAGTTTTTGAGGCAAAATATATAGACCGCAGGCTCCCCGCTCACGCAACACGTATCACACCTAGTGTTTTGCATGTTGCGGGATACGTGATCTCGTTAGGCCCTATACACGACTGCAATAGAGAGGATTCCCATGCACTACACCACCCTACTTTTCGACGTAAAAAACAACGTCGCTCGTATCACCATGAACCGCCCGGAAGCCGCCAATGCCCTCAATGCCGAGATGGGCAAGGATCTCATGCATGCGTCGTTGCGCTGTAGCGAAGACCCCGAGATTCGCGCCGTCATCCTTACTGGCGCCGGACGGCTATTTTCTGGCGGTGGTGATTTGAAGAGCTTTGCCGCTCATGGTGAGGACACCCCCTATCATCTCAAAGAAGTGACAACCTATCTTCATGCAGCGGTGTCACGCTTCACACGGATGGATGCGCCACTCATCGCTGCAGTTAATGGCACGGCTGGTGGTGCCGGGATGAGTCTGTGTTGCTTCTGCGATTTAGTGCTTGCCGCGGAATCAGCCAAGTTCACCATGGCATATACGCGGGTGGGCCTCACCCCAGACGGCTCTTCCACCTATTTTCTTCCGCGCATTGTTGGTTTGAAGCGCGCCCTCGAACTCACGCTGACGAACCGGATATTATCTGCACAAGAAGCGCTGGAATGGGGGATTGTCTCAAAAGTGGTTCCTGACGCCAATCTGCAAGCAGAAGCAGACACGTTAGCGGCTCAGCTTACCGCAGGAGCCACAGGCGCGTTTGGCGCTGCCAAACGACTGCTGCATAGCGGCTTTAGTGAAACGTTAGAAACCCAGATGGAACTAGAATCGCAAGCCATCGCCGCACGGGCACGTACTGCCGACGGACGCGAAGGCATTGCCGCTTTCCTAGAGAAGAGGACGGCAAAGTTTACGAATAAATAGGTATGCGAGAAGGATCTGTTACCACCTGCCCGTTGAACAGATTTTAGTTGCCTTGACTCCAGCTATTAATCTCACCCGCACTCGCGCTGCCCTCTCCTTGACAGGGAGAGGGCGAGAGCCTGCCCCATACTTGATGCACGGGTAAGAATCGAGAGCATGGGAACACACAATCACTAATTGCTCTACTTCTGACTCGTGTCTGTTGGGGCAACCCCACTTGCCCCGAGCTCAGAAGGTTGTACATTTGGCGTGACTTTCACAATAAGTGTCTTCCCCGACCCAACTCGTGCGGGTCGGGGTTTGAAAAATCCCAGCCAGGCGATCCAGTATTTGTCGCTGTAGACTTTCCCCATCCGTTCCGCTAATGCTCCGTCCTTCACTAGCTGTGCTTTCCCCTCAAATGACGGTCCGTCCTTCTGACCAACCCAGATTTTCACCGGGCTGCCGCGATGAATACGGTGCGCTTTGTGGCTACTCGGGGCGGTCGTAAAATAGAGCGCCTCCCCGTCGTACATAAACCACACTGGTGCAGCCGTACTCCACTCGCCGTTCAGACGGCGGGTCGCTACATAGATGTAACTCTCGGTTTTTAACGCATTTGTCATCTCATCCGTGAACATGTCCGCTCCTATTGTCGTCCCAATAACGGAGAACCAGGCAGTAAGTATCAGACTAATAAGTATCTTCATACGTTTGCTCACTCCTCCCCCTTCTCTACTGTATCCAGCATGATTGTCCCACCACTCACGTCCATAGTATGCCCCCTGATAACATTCTGACTTGAGCACCGTCAAAGGAGGGGTCTGTGCGAAGGCAAGATAACCTAACAACTATAGGGAAAACCCACCAAGATATGGATTGTGCAGGGCCCAGTTTTCTCCTCTCCCTTGAGGGGAGAGGACACAGGAGAGGGTGAACGCCGCCCTCTCTCTGACTCTCTCCCACCAGGGGAGAGAGGACCTGACAGCAAGATCACAAATGGACACTCCATACCTTGCTGGAGCGTTCCTATAGTAGAAACAGCAGCAGTTTTCCTATTGTCACAATCCTACGGTATGCATTGGTGACCCTGTTCCTTGGTACACTATAGTGCCCGTCGCTGTGGGCAGCAGTGGCGCTATTCCCTGCAGAATCGTCGCACCCGTAAAGATCACGTAAATTTCGTCACTCCCATTGGTGGTTACTACGAAATGCTGCAAGAAGAGCAGCCGCCGTTTTTCTTCCAGGGGTATCTTCATGAGTATACCTGGGCGTGCGGAGTTTATCCTGAGCATGTCGAAGGGTTCAGGGTGACAATTCCGGTGTGCTAATTTCTTGAAGTCTGGGTTAGTTTCACATTCGCTTTTTTTTCGCTTTTGGTATTGCATCGTTCCTCAGAGTATTCCAGAATAAGGCGTTCCGGAGCTTTGATCTGAGAAGAAAGGGAAGGAATTGGCAGCGGCGGAGGGTAAGAATTAAGGCCGAGCGACACGGACCGATCTAACGAAAGAGAGGTTGTCGTATGGCTGTATCGCAAACAAAGGTAAACTCTCTTCCCAAGAAGGGAACGCGATCTACACCAACAGCAAGACGCGCTGTTTCCGCGCTATCCCTTCAGCAGCGCTACGAGACAGCAACTATCTCACTGTCTGAGCACTTCTCACAGATTGATGTGTGGCTGGCTGAGCATGCGCCGAACCTCTGGCAACTCATTCGCCAAGAAGACGATGAACTCTTTCGGTTGCGCCAGCTTGGGGCTTCAGATTACGCATACCGCGTACGAGTCACGGTCTTGCTGTCGTTGTGTCAACAAGCAGAGCAGACCTATTACGAAGCGCAACCCGAACAGCTCCGTCTCCCAGCCCTTGCACCAGAAGAGCGAGTTGCGATCTATTTTGAGTTTGCGGATGGAACGGTGAGCCGCGTGCACGGCGAAGAAGCATAGCTTCCACCGCAGGATTTCCATAGGGGGCGCTGCATGCAGCGCCCCGACAAGGCGAAACTTCACTCTACCCCAA
>JAYVFX010000125.1:0-2540 GCA_043772795.1 Deltaproteobacteria bacterium | reverse complement strand
GGGAGTGAAGTGGTGATCACCGTTGCTGACACCGGCCCAGGCCTTGCGTCAGAGGAAATTCCGCTGCTCTTTGAAAAATACCGGCGTGCGGTTGGATCTCGACGCAAAGAGGGCATGGGGCTCGGACTTTTCATCGTCAAAACCTTGGTCGAAAGACACAGCGGACGTATCGAAGTCGATAGCGTAGTCGGCAGGGGTACCCAGTTTCACGTCATCTTCCCGGCGAAGGGAAAATAAAAGAGGAGTCTCAATCAAACCTCACGACATTGATACAGTCGCTGCCCGGCGCTAATGGTGCACCAATTGTCGCGCCAATGATTGCCCCAGTCGTAGCCCCAAGCCCGCCACTTCAAAAGCGGAGATGTGCACCAATCCCGATCGTTTCAATCTTACGACTGTAAAACTGCCCGTTTGGTGAATGACCGTGAAAATATTCGACCAGGAGTTGGAGTCGACGCTGACCGAGCTTCCAGTTCTCGAATTGTACGCCGCCGCGCGCTGAGAAGTTCGTACTCCAGTTGTTTTCTTCCTCGTTCTGAAAATCACCGGCAAGGATTGGGGTAATCCCGCCACTGGCGAGGCGCCAAGGACTGGTGAATTCAGCACCATACTGTACCCGCCACGGGTGCAAATCCGACGGTTCTTGATCGAAGAGGTATCCGCCGCCACCATACACACGGAGTGCGTGGAAAAACGTGTAGGAGAGTTTGCCCTCAACCTGTTCATAGCTGAGGTTGACACGCCGTACACGGTTACGCAGCAGAAACTCATCGCCCAAATGAGAGCTTTGGTGAAAAACGCGGAGTATGGTGGAGAAATCATTATAGCGATAGCTCGCGAATATGCCGCCCAGGTAATCGGCGTTGATGAGATCTTTTGAGTCCTTAGTCAGATCAAAGAATGAGAACACACCTCCTTGTACGCCAAACTCCCACAAGCCACCAAACGGTACGCGGTTGCGATACAGAGTAAAAGTCTCACCAAAGTTGGCCGTGGCTGTGCTCCCCAGTTCTTTATCATTCATATAGTACTGATAACCTACGGAAAAATGCGGCCAGCGCGGATCAGCACTCAATTGATCGAACAAATACCCCTGTGGCAAAAAAGACTCGTCTGCAGATGTGACCCCTGTTTCCCCAGGCTTTCCGTTGCCCTGCAGAGCACTCAGCGAGGGTTGCTTTCCGGGAGCGGAGACTAAGAGCTGACCTCGTCCGTGCAGTTCGACCTGAACCACTCCGGGAATACTCGCCAATGAGTCGACGAGTTGCTGCTGATCCACCCCGGTGAAGTCATCAGTATTTACCTGAATGACTCCTCTCTGTACTTGAAGAGAAGTACTGGGAACGTGAAACTTGTGTTCCAGTACGGCAGTTGCATAGCCGCTAATATAGGCGTCATCTGGAATAGCAGCGTTTGCCGGTGTGAAAGAAGTACCATAAACAAGAAGAGTTGCTACCCACACTAATAGAAATCTTTGCATGTACACCTCGGATAAATAATGAAGACTCTTGGATGATGACTGACAGGTGAATACCCGCATTTCCGTTGATCAGTCATTATTCAGAGGTCTCTCCGATAGCAGGGAGCAAGAATAGGACCACGACTTTGTCGCTGTCCTGCCCCTGCGTCTCAATAGAAAATCCAATGACTTGACGGTTCGCGCATCGCCCTTTTGTAGGGAAAATCTCTACAGTCGTTTGGAGAAAATCTCACACTAACAGGGCAAGATCGTGGGTTTTTCGGACATTATGAGGTTTTTTAGTGGCATATTCCTTGCAATTTCTCCGCAGAGAAGGAAAGAGCAGAACTCAGTACCTTAGAATCTTGCGGAGGAAGGAGCATACACATGCAGACACAAAGGGGCACAGCCAATACCTTCGACTTCTTATCTATGAATCGCGATTCTCAGTTCACGTTACTCTCCGTCGCGGCCGTTATGCCGGAACAATTTTATCGTCCTTCATTCACTCCCCAAACAGAACGTCCTGAGGTCTCGCTCATGCGTGCGGTGCTGGAAGAGGCGCTGAAGTGTTTCCAATACCAATTTTGTCTTCGTAGCACTGAGACGCAGAGATTGGCTCGCGAGGCGGAGTCGTGGTTCTTCAGTGACGAAACAGATTGGCCCTTTGCCTTCGTGAATATTTGCGAGGCCCTCCATTTTGAGCCGACCTATATTCGTCGCGGGTTGCGAAACTGGCAAGCCGATTGTCCGCTCAAAGTGCCACAACGAAAGCGGCGTACAGTAGGGACTCGTCGCCCTCTTACACTTGCTGCGTAAGTCTTGAGGTGAGGATCACTCGTGAGCGAAAAATCGAAATCTGTTAGGAGTTTGACAGGTCAGGAATCATCATCCTCCCCGGGTTTCTGAGGCTCTTGGTACAACGGCTCTTCCGAATCGGTGTGAGGTTTGTCAGCCCCGGCTACTGCTCTGCTAACCATCTATGAGGGTTTTAGTAGTGTGGGATGGAGCAAGTCGTGGCGACGACGATGTCACAAAAGCTTGTCAAGAAGAGGCACGTGAGCGCGGCCTAGCAGTAGAA
>JAYVFX010000124.1:0-11157 GCA_043772795.1 Deltaproteobacteria bacterium | reverse complement strand
CCAAGAATCCATCCTATTACTCAGTCCTCAGCACTCAGTCCTCAGTCCTGAAAGATGTGTCTAGAAGTGAAGTGCTCACAGTTTGGCGATGCACTGATTGCACGCATGTAACATAGATATTGCTGCGGAGGGTGGCGTGTGTGCCCACTCTCCGACAATACGTAGGAGCGCAGCATGCTGCACGGGTCACAACTTATAGCGGCTTTCACCTGAGTGAGTCCTGGGAGCGCTGCCCTCTTGGCTGCTTTTCTGAGCGGTTTATTGGCAGGCGAGACGCCTGCGCTCCCAGCAGAGGGTGCACTCGCATGCGACCGTAGGTTCTGGAGAGACGCGCCGTGTGTTGCCTGAGGAAACAAATCGACCCCGAGTCGGTGAAATTCTTCCATTTGACGCAGAATCATGTCAGGACTGCCAATAAGTCGACTGGCAAAGCCTTCGTTCGTATCCAAGTAACGATCTCACCTTGTGGCGACCCCCGACAGCGTGGCACAGTAGCGGCCGTACGGCCGCGGCGCTTCGAAGATGGTTCCGCAAACGTACGGAACGTAGACACAGGAGGTAACACCTATGGAGCAGCAGCCCTTAGAAGAAATCGAACAGATCAAACAACTCAAGGCCCGGTACTTTCGTCTCATGGACCAAAAGTACTGGGACGACTGGAACGCGGTATTTACACAAGATGTTTCTGCGGTTTATCAGGGTGTGCCGGGTGAAGGCCCTAACGATGGGCTTGCTGAATTGCGATGTAACGGGCGCACCGACCTTGTCGCAAAAGTCAGTAGATTCCTGAACAAGGGCATCTCCATCCATCATGGCCACATGCCGGAGATTGAACTCATGAGTCCAACGACCGCCAGAGGCGTTTGGGCGATGGTGGATTATCTGCGACTCCCTGAATTCACATTCAAAGGCTACGGCCATTATGAAGAAGAGTACGTCAAAGAGGCAGGCAAATGGAAAATTAAAAAGATCCTGCTGACACGCTTGCACTGCGACTTGACCTGGAACACAGCGGTAAACGCAAAGGCATGACACTGAAGGCATGGCTCGCGAAGATTACACACTCCATCGCTATGCATGAAAGGAGGCTCGTATGTTCAAAATAGGTAAGCTGTTTCATCTCACACATGTTGTGAACGACCTTGATGCCGTAGACAAATGGTACGATGACGTGTTTTCGTGCAAACGTTTCTACAAGGGGTACGAAAAGTTAGCAGGACGCGATGCGTCACTTCTCGTGATTGGCGAGGTCCTTATGGAACCGATGACACCAGCCAAGCGAGAAAACCTGCGGAATCTCTCGGTCAAAAAGTTCCACGATCGCTTTGGCCAGCATTTCCATTCGATCGCGTGGTATGTCGATGATGTTGAAGACATCTCCACTCGGCTTGATCAAGCCAACCTGCGCCTCTTCAACATCGTCGGCACCCAGGTGAAACCACCGCATAAGATGGCCGCAATCTGGACCCATCCAAAGGAAACGCCTGGTCAGCTCGAATTCGCTCTGCCCGGTGACTTTACCAAAGACCCACGCTTTGAGCCCGCATGGTCGAACGAATTGTGGTGCAAGCATCCGCTAGGAATACTCGGCGCATCTCATATTGGGGTTGTCGTCAGAGAATTACCCGCCGCCAAGCGGCTCTATTGCGAGGTTCTCGGCGGGACGCTGATGCACGAAGAGGAAATTCAGGGCCGCAAGAAGAGCGCCTTCGTTGCCATCGGTGAGGATTCAGTCGTTGAACTGATACAGCCTCACTCTCCAAGTAGTCTTGAAGGACGCGATCTCGAACGAAACGGTGAAGGTGTTCACTCGCTGATATTCAAAACGTCCGACCTTGGCAAAGCGCGAGACTTCCTCAAAGCCAAACACCACCAGCCCGAGCCTGATGGGGCAGATTCGATTGTCCTAGGACCAGACCAAGCCTTCGGCATGGTGTTCGGCTTTACGCAGCGTACCCTGCCAAACGATCCAAGATAATCAATCGCAACCGCACGAGTGACAAAGGAAAGGCAATAACCGAAGGCGCAATGAGCATTGGCAAGCGTTTACCTATCACATCTTTTTTCAGCTCCAGGAAAGATCCAGCTTTTTTGCCCTCACAGAAAGTAACGGCAAGTGAATATAAGCATACGGGTGGCTGGTCCACCCGTGATGCCCGGTGAGCTACTTCTTGCCCTTCGCCAAGGGCTGTAGGGGACGGCCGTAGCTGTCCTGCTTGGATTTTGCCGCAGCTACATTCCCTGTCTTGGCGGCGTCCTTCTGCTTCTGGTCGCGTTGTTTCGACTTGAGAGACTTGTCGCCCATAGATGCCTCCATTCGATGGCGCACGCCATCAGAACAACCATTGCAGTCGTGGCCGCAAAGGACAAGCGGGTGCTTGGCTTCTTCCCTCTTCGACACTTGCCATTCTGCGTCTCTCCTAGCACACACGAGAGTCCAGCCTGTATTGCGACGAACGAGACTTTCGGCCATGATACTAGGGTCTTCACAAACGGTTTCTCTCTCGGCGTCGACTACAGGGTGCCGGCTTTTATCGGACAAAACGACACGCAGGAGAGGCTTTTCGACATGCTCAATGTATTTTTTACAGTAGATGTCGAAATCTGGTGCGGCAGTTGGACGGATCTCGAAGCCCGCTTTTCCGAGGCATTTCAACGATACATATACGGACCAGACGGTCACTTCGGTCTCCCTTACACGCTGGACGTATTGGCGGAACATAACCTCCTTGGAGTTTTCTTTGTCGAGTCCCTGTTCGCAACCCGATTCGGCCTTCAGCCGCTCGCCGAGATTGTCGGTCTGTTACACGAGCGCGGCCATGAGGTCCAATTACATCTGCACCCTGAATGGGTCGACGAATCCAGAACACCCTTACTCAAGAACGTCAATGGCAAAAGGCGACTTCTGAGTTCCTTCTCATTAGCGGAGCAGCAAATACTGATTGCAGAGGGACTCACCCTTCTTCGGCAAGCAGGAGGGCAAGGTGTCAATGCTTTCCGTGCAGGCAACTTCGGATTCAATACAGCTACCCTCCTCGCCCTCGCTACGAACGGGATCGTTTTCGACAGCAGCTACAATGCGCGAGTCCTTGGTCTGGAGAGCGGAGTCATGCCGGGCACGCTGGTGGTCGAACCGATCCGCTGTGGAGAGATATTTGAGTATCCCGTGACCGTTTTCAATGATGGTTCCCATCTACCACGGCCGCTGCAACTGACCGCTTGCTCGTATCAAGAAATCGAAGGCTTGCTCTGGCAAGCTCTAGAATTAGGACGGAAGTCCTTTGTTATTATTTCCCATAACTTCGAGTTGCTCAATCAGGCGCGGAATCGTCCAGACTACACGGTCATCAAACGCTTTCACAAGCTGTGTCGATTTCTGGATCAGCACCGGGATTGTTTCCAAGTGCGCGGCTTCCGAGAGCTGGAGGGGCTCGCGGTGGACCAGCAGCCACTACCGCTGACTTCACCTATGTGGAAAACAGGATTGAGGATATGTGAGCAAGTGATGCGCCGGAGATATTCGTGAGCAATGTATGGAAGTTCGACCAAGTCCCGTTGAAATTCACCCTCAGCGACAAGACGCTGCTCGCCCCCAAGATTTGGCTCCAAGTGCGCGAAGTTCGCTTAGATGATATGCAACCGGTAGCGGACCTCGTCCCCCCGTCGGATCCCTTGGAACCGCAGAGTCAGGGCTTCTTCATTCGATCACTACCGGTGAATACTACACAGCCACCGGTACAGCACCGTGCGGGATACCTGTGTTATGTCTCCTCCCAGTACCAGCGTTACTACATCGATCTCCAGCAGTCCTTCGCTGACTATACGCAGCGGTTCTCTGCCAAAACGCGCTCGACCATCAAGCGCAAAGTAAAAAAATACGCTGAGTACTGCGGTGGCGACGTAATCTGGAAGATGTATCAAACGCCGGAGCAGATGCGCGAATTCTTTCGGCTCGCCCGTAACGTTTCTGCCAAGACATATCAAGAGAAGATCCTGGATGCTGGACTACCAGAGTCCGACGAATTCTTACGCGACCTGGAAACACTGGCTGGACAGGGACAGGTGCGTGGCTACATGCTCTTTGATAGCGAACAGCCCGTATCCTATCTCTATTGCCCGATTCGCAACAGCGTGTTGCGATACCAGTATCTCGGGTACGACCCGAGTTACGCCAACTGGTCGGTCGGAACCATTCTCCACTGGTATGCACTCAAAAGTATCTTCGCGGAAAGGTGCTTCCGGCTGTTCGATTTCACAGAAGGACAGGGAGAACTCAAGCGGTTGTTCTCTACCCACAGCGTTCAATGCGCCAATGTTTTTTTCCTCCGCTGCACCGTGCGCAACGTGATGTTGGTACACGCGCACCGCGCTGTCTCAGCATTCTCCAAATGGAGCGGTGATGTGCTCGATCGGTATGGGGCCAAGACCAAGATCAAAAAACTCATACGGTTCGGACGATGAGCCTCTCGGAGACCGTAGCTCAATGAAGGAAGCAATAAAAAGACTGTCGCAACTGTTATTCGGCGACTACTCCATCTATCGCATCTACTCCCGTGAGACGGGAGGCGGCACGGTGGACATGCCGAGGGGTCACGGTCTTCACTTTGCTCGCGTGGAGCAAGCCCCTGTTGAAGCAAGCGCGGATACGCTCATCCGCGAACAGGCATGGTACTTCGGCATCGATAGTCAGGTGTTCGCCTACCTGGAGGGTTCACGCATCATCAGCCTATGCGTCTTCTGGCACGCCGACCGTTATCGTACGCGTAACTTCTGGCCACTGGCCGAACGGGAAGCGAAACTCGTGCAAATCGTCACCCTGCCAGAGAAGCGCGGCAGCGGTATTGCGACAGGGCTGATCGCTAGCGCCTCTGCTGCCATGTTTACCAATGGATTCGTCCGCTTGTATGCACGCATCTGGCACTCTAACGCGCCTTCTCTGCGGGCCTTCCAGCGAGCAGGCTGGGAACGCGTAGCCACGGTAATCGAGATCTATCCATTGCGTCGAAAGCGTCCTTTACGGCTCACCCTTCGCGCGAGACGATAATCCGCGTCAATCTATGTGTGACTTTGCAAGAGCCACACCATAATCGCTTTCTGGACATGCAGCCGGTTTTCTGCCTGCTCGAGCACGACAGACTGAGCGCCTTCGAGAACGTCGGCAGTGATCTCTTCCCCACGATGAGCCGGCAGGCAGTGCATGACTAACGCCTCTTTCTTGGCGTAGGACATGACCTGAGCATTCACCTGATAGGAGTGAAACGCCTCGCGGCGGATGGCGCTCTCTTTTTCGTGGCCCATGCTTGTCCACACATCCGTGTACACCGCATCGGCTTCACGCACTGCCTCTTCGACCGATTGCGTAATCACCACCTGTGCACCATTCTTCCGGGTACGAGCGAGAATGTCCGGATCTGGCTCGTATCCCGCGGGGCACGCTAACGCAAAGGTAAAGGGGAACTTACTCGCGGCATCGACCCACGAGTTCACCACATTATTGCCGTCACCGACGAAGGCGATTTTCAGTCCCTCAAGCCGGCCGCATTGTTCAATCAGCGTCACACAATCGGCCAAGATCTGACACGGGTGCAGCAAGTCGGACAACGCATTGATCACTGGGACGGTAGCATGCTGGGCAAGTTCGACGATGGTCTGGTGAGAAAAAGTCCGCGCCATAATGATATCAACCCAACGCGAGAGATTCTGTGCAACATCCGGAACCGTTTCCCGCGTTCCTAGACCGATATCTGGCGGCGCCAGATAGACTGCATGCCCGCCCAGTTGCGCAATACCTACCTCAAACGTGACACGGGTCCGGAGACTGGGCTTCTCGAAAATCATCGCTAGAGTTCGACCAGCCAACAGGAGATGTGGCCACCCTAACTTGCGGTCTGCCTTGAGCCGTCGCGCCAGCACCAAAATCTCTTCAAGCTGGCCTCGTGTGAGGTCAGCAATACTGATCAGGTCTCGTTTCCGTTCAACCGGGTTTACCTTCTTCACTCGCACGTCACACCGTTTTCAATACTGTCTCTAGTATTGCCATTCCTTCGTCAACTTCTGCCTTTGTCACAATAAGTGGAGGAATAAAGCGTAGGACCTTTCCAGCGGTACAATTAATAAGCAATCCTTCGTTGAGGCAGGCGTCAACTATAGCAGCACCCTCACGGTCTAGTTCCGCTCCGAGAATCAAGCCCCTGCCACGAATCTCTTTAATGAACGAGAATTTCGCCTTCAGTGCTTGGAGCTTACCGACGAAATATTCCCCCACTGTGCGGCAATTCTCTAACACGCCATTCAATAGGGTATTGACCACGGCCACACCGGCAGCGCAGGCGACCGCGTTGCCGCCAAAGGTTGAACCGTGGCTCCCTAAGTTAAAACTCTCAGCGACTTCCCGACGCGCAAGCATCGCCCCGATAGGAATCCCTCCGCCGAGCGCCTTGGCCAGCGTCATAATGTCCGGCGTTATGCCTTCGTGTTCGTACGCAAACAGCTTCCCAGTTCTCCCCATCCCAGTCTGCACTTCATCAAGCATCAACAGTAAGCCATGATGATCACAGAGTGTGCGTAGATTTTTCAGATACCCAGGAGGAGGAACATTCACCCCGCCTTCTCCTTGAATCGGCTCCACTAAAATGCCGACGGTACGATCGGAAATTGCCGACTCCATCGCGGCAAAATCACCAAAGGGGACATAACGAAATCCTTCCAGCGTTGGCGCAAATCCTTGGCGAATTTTCTCTTGCCCAGTGGCCGAAATTGTCGCCATCGTCCGACCATGGAACGACCCCAGCGTCGTGAGGATTTCATAGCGTCCGTCACGCTTATCATTGCCAAATTTGCGTGCCAGCTTTATTGCCGCTTCATTCGCTTCTGCTCCGCTATTACAGAAGAAGACTTTGTCAGCAAACGAATTGTTACACAGAAGCTCCGACAACCGAGCCTGCGGTATAGTATGGTGCAGATTGGAAATGTGCGTGAGCGTCGACACCTGCTCGGTCACCGCTTGCACCACCGCCGGATGACACTGTCCGAGATTCATCACCGCAAGACTGGCAAAGAAATCTAGATACGCTTTGCCTTCCGCATCCCACAGGCGACAGCCTTGGCCACGCACGAACGCGACGGGAAACCGCGCGTAGGTTGTGCAAAGATATTGAGCATTTTGATCGATAATTTCCTGGCTCGTCATGCGGTCCTCCGTATCACCTCGGTCCCAATCCCCTCTTTGGTGAAAATTTCGAGTAACGTGGCGTGACGCACACGTCCGTCAATGATATGAGTTTTCTTCACTCCCCCACGTAACGCAGCAATGCAACATTCCACTTTGGGAATCATGCCCTCACCGATAGTGCCATCCTTGATCAACACGTCAGCCTCGTCACTCCCCAAGGTCGGGATTAGGGTTTTCTCCTTCGTCTTGATGCCTTCGATGTCCGTCAACAAAATGAGCTTTTCTGCTTGCAACGCCTCTGCCACTTTCCCAGCCACTAAGTCAGCGTTGATGTTATACGGCGTCCCATCTGCTCCCACACCAACCGGAGCAATTACAGGAATAAAATCGGCTTGCGTGAGTGCGTGAATAACCCGAGGATTGACGCCAACAACTTCTCCCACTTGCCCAATGTCATGAGTGAAAGATTGCCCATTTTCTGCCACAGTGAGGAGCATCTTCTGCGCGATAATCATCTCCCCATCTTTCCCATTTAACCCAACGGCTCTTCCTCCTTGACCGTTAATCAAGGTGACAATCTCCTGGTTAATTTTACCCAGGACCATTTCAACAACGTCCATGGTCTGGGCGTCAGTCACTCGCATCCCACGAACGAACTGCGAGGATACTCCCAATCTTTTTAGCATGTCACCAATTTGCGGCCCTCCACCGTGGACCACCACTGGATTTATGCCGACAAATTTAAGCAATACGATATCGCGGGCAAACTGCCGTCGGAGTTTTTGGTCCTCCATCGCATGTCCGCCATACTTAATGACGAACGTCTTACCGGAGAACCGTTGGATGTAAGGGAGCGCTTCGACAAGAGTATCAGCCTTCTCTATAAATGTATTCACCACCACGCCTGTTTCGGGGAGATAGCAGATTTATGCCCTGTCACTGTCAGGGGGTCAATAGGATTAGGGTATTGAGCCCAGTAACTTCCTCTACCGTTTCGTGTTATGTAGAGACATAAGGAGGAGTTATGCGCATCCTTGCGGTTATTTGCGGGCTCGTTTTCGCGGCTGTTACTGTGGCCTCAGCGGATCTGTATCAGTGGACCGATCAAGACGGCGTGATCCACGTGGTTGACGAATCCAGCCAAATTCCTCATGCCTATCGCGAAAAAGTAAAAGTTTTTGAATCACAAAAATCACGGACACCGCCGAACTTCTTACCACTCTCACCGAGCCGGACGTATCCTCTGCATAGCGAAGGACGCTTTGCGCAGAAATTGGCCCTCGACTTAGGCTTGATAAAAAATCGAGGCGAGGATGCGATTAGTCCGCTGATCGGTGCTGGGATTCGCCCGGCCAGTGGTTGGCAAGTAAGCGACCCACTGACAGACGAGACAGTTGCTGAAGTCGCTGACTCCGCACGACGCGCTGCCGATACACGCCGTCTCGCACTCTCAGCCGATGGAGTCGAAGCAATCATCCAACAAGCAGCAAATGCTATCCTGCCTCCTCCTGCGCCAGTCCAGGAACCTGTCCGTGCCGAAGCTCCTCCCCCCCCACAGCAAATTATTATTCAACAACCGGCAACCCAGATCATTGAGATAGAACGTGAGAGGGTACCTGTGTATATCCCGGTACCAGTGGAGTCGTACTATCCTCGCCAGCATCACCCGCGCCACAACCAGCCCGCTGGCAATGGGCCTTTTGCACCGGCCTCGCCGACCGGACCACAGACGGATCGCTGGGATGTGCCGCAAACACAGACGCAAAACTCTCCGAGTGGTCCGTTCACGACCAATCCAGGTGGCCCGTCACACATGCCCTTTGGTGCGTCGCACATGCCCTTTGGCACAAGCCACCAAGGCAGTACTTCTTCATTCGGACGCTAATGATCCGCGGATTGATCTTTGATTTCGACGGCTTGATCCTCGACACCGAACTCCCGGGTGTCCAGTGTTGGCAAGAGATTTACCAAGAGCACGGTTGCGTCTTCCCTGCTTCGACATACGCACATAGCGTTGGCACCCTGCCACGTGTATTCAATGTCTATGACCATCTTGAAGCCCAGATCGGTCGTCCAATCAATCGTGACGCACTACAGCAACGACGCTTACAGCGTTGCATCGAGATCATTGTTCAACAGCCAGCTTTACCAGGAGTAGAAATCTACCTCAAAGAAGCGAAACAGCGCGGGTTGAAACTTGGGATTGCTTCTAGTTCACCGCGCGAATGGGTCGCTGGCCATCTTGACCGATTGGAGTTGCTGTCGTTGTTCGATCATCTTTCCTGTGGCGATATGGTCGCGATGACGAAACCTCACCCTGAGTTATACCACACTGCACTTTCCTTATTACAGATCGACGCCCAGGAAGCGATTGCCTTTGAGGATTCGCCTCATGGCGTCACCGCCGCCAAAGCCGCCGGCATTTTCTGCGTTGCCGTTCCCAATCAGGTAACGAAACAGCTCACCTTCCCACATGCCGATTTGCAGGTCTCATCACTGGCAGAGATGACATTTGAGGAGTTGGTCACGACTGTCCATTTTTCCAAGAAATGATTCTCTCAACGTTCCTCCGGTGTCAAATCTATGGTACAGAAGAAATGGAAACCACGAGAGGATGAAGCATCATGTCAGTGAGCCTCAACGAACTTGCCGAACAGATTGTTGCACTGGAGCCTACAGAACAAGAAGCTCTCATCGAGAGAGTCGCTGAGCTAAACTTCCAACGCGGGTTGGCAGCCTTATCGCAGAGGTACCGGAAACGCCTTGCACAAGAAGGACAATTAGATCAATCGGCGACTGAGGTTCTCGCCGAACTCGCCAAGCTCAGAGAAGAAATTGCTACACGATTTAACCCGAATTTTCCTGCAACGTCCCTTAATTCGTGCCAAGAGTGAAGGCAGAGTAGATTATCAATGTCGGCAACCGCATTCATAGACTATCGCGGAAGAATAGTACGGCTGACTGCGGAACGTCGACAGCATCTCTTAACGCAGCATCCTGAGATGACAGAAGAGCTAGAGAAAATCGGTAACGTTTTGGCTCGCCCTGAGCGAGTTGTTCAATCCCGCTCCGACCCTGAAGCCG
This sequence comes from Deltaproteobacteria bacterium, assembly GCA_043772795.1. Lineage (GTDB taxonomy): Bacteria > Desulfobacterota > Binatia > Bin18 > Bin18 > VGTJ01. Next base: position 902 of record JAYVFX010000124.1, on the reverse strand, counting down.
AGTTGTTTTATATGTGGCAACGCCAGTCCCGTGTTGGCCCAAAGTATCTCTGTGTAGTTGTCGTTGCGAAGGCAGACGACGCTTTCGTCCTCACGGCGTACCTTACTGACACTATTAAGAAGGGAAGAGTCTTATGGCCAGAAAACAACGTGTAGCTGTGTGGTATGATTGTGAAGGAGACTTTCTTGAAGTTCTCTTTGAGAAAAAGGAAGGCTACTTTCGCGAAACGGCTAACGATCAAGTGATGGAGAAAGTAGACAAAGACGGTCATGTGATCGGCTTCCATGTATTGAAGGTGAGCCGTCTCACTCATCCACTCGATGTGGAATTGGCTTCGGCAGAGGCTTGACTGTCGTAATTGTGTAGCCCAGATGAAACCCTTCGATTTTGCTCAGGACAAGCTCTATGAAATGTGCGAGTGTCGCAGCCTGGATGCAATCTGGAGAGTCTAAACCCTGAATTTTGCTACGCTCCATTCAGGCTACGAAGCTACGCGATGAGAGGCTGTGTTGAAGGAAATTAAGAGCATCTTACGACGATAGCGAAAACATCACCAGAGATGACAAAGAGTGAGGATACAGTGAGGGCGTCGCTCAGGCTTTGGGCTTTGTAGAAAGAGGAAGCGGTGTAATTTAATAAATTCAACAACGTCCCTCATTGCCCCCGATTGACAATGTCGTAATGCAAGCCCTGACCCCAAATTTTTTGAAAACCATCGGTCCCATGATAACCAAAACCATGCTCAACACGCCGAGTAGAAACAAGATGACACTACCACAGTAACAAACAGGAGAGGAAGCTAGCATGTGGTCTGAGATCAGAAGACATTGGCGCGTGGTGCACTACTGGTGGAACGGTTTGTCTGGAAGAGACAAGATAGCCGTTGCTATGGAAGTAATCAT